>JAEZFE010000404.1 GCA_023437865.1 Pseudomonadota bacterium
GGGGGGGGGGCGGCGCGGCCCCCCGACCGCTTTATCGAGGACTGGGCGGTGGCGCGGCTCGTTCCGCCGCGCCCCCAGGACAGCCGGATCGTCATTGTCGCCTTTACCGAGGATACCTTGGCCGCCTTGCCCTATCGCTCGCCGCTGGATCGGGCGGTGGTGGCCCGGTTGATAGAGACGCTGCGGGAGAAGGGAGTGGCCGCGATCGGTCTGGACGTGCTGTTCGACCAGTCCAGCGAGCCGGCCAAGGATCACACTCTGCGCCGCACCATCCAGGGGGCGGGGGCGCCTGTGGCTGTTCTCGCCGCCGGTACGGAGGCCCAGCTGACCGAGCGCCAGCGTGCCTTCCATCATCAGTTCCTGACTGGCCTTAGTGCTGGCCATGGCCATCTTGCGCGCGACCGGCTGGATGGCGTCGTGCGGCGTCAGGTGCCTTTCCTCGACGGACGGCTGAGCCTGCCAGCCACCCTGGCGGCCATGGCTGGTAGGGTTCCCCGTGACGTGGAGCCCCGCCGGATAGATTGGCTGCGGCCCGAGCCGGGAAAGCTGGCGTTCCCCATCTATCCTGCCGAGACGGTCGCGCTGCTTCCGCCCTCCTGGTTGGCGGGCAAGCTGGTGCTGGTAGGGCTGGTGGTCCCCGATGCCGATCGCCACCGCACACCGCTGAGCCTGGGCTCGGCCACCATGCCCGGCGTTGAGATCCAGGCGCAAATTCTAGCCCAGATGCTCGACGGACGGCGCTCGCCCATCATAGGCGCTTGGCCGCTTGTTCTACTGATGGCATGGCTGGGGGGATTCACGGCGGCCACCCGCATGCCCGGCCCGGTTCTGGTGCTGCTGGCTTCTGGCGGCGCTGCGCTGCTGTGGGCTAGCGGAGCGTTTGCCGCCGCTCACGGTGGGCCGGTGATCTCGCCGCTGGGGCCATCATTGGCTTGGCTCACCAGCCTGGGGGCCGGCTTGGGTCTGGCCCGGGCCCGTGAGCGGGCCGAGCGTGCCACCCTGATGGATTTGTTCGCCGCCCACCTTTCCGCGCCGGTGGCGGAGGAAATTTGGGCACATCGGGCCGAACTCCTATCGGGCAGCCGGCCTCGGCCACACAGCTTGATGGCGACAGTGATCTTCTCGGACGTGGAGAACTTCACGCCGGCCTCGGAAGCCCTGGGGCCGGAGCGGCTGATGGTATGGATCGAGACCTACCTGGAAGCCATGACCGAGGTGATCACCGGTCATGGCGGCATCGTTCTGCGCTTTCTGGGTGATGGGATCCTGGCTGCCTTTGGCGTCCCTCTGCCGCGCGTCGGTGAGGCCGCGATAACCGCAGATGCGATCCAAGCGGTGCAGGCGGCACTGGCGATGGAGGGCGTTCTGGCCCGCATGAACAAAATTTGGCGGGAGCGTGGCATGCCGGAAATACGGATCCGCGTCGGCATGGTCACCGGACCCATGGTGGGAGGCAGTGTGGGGGCACGGCGGCATCTGGAGTACACCATTATGGGCGATACGGTGAACACGGCGGCACGGCTGGAGGCGCTGGCCAAAACCGTGGAGGGCGCGCCCGGCAGCGCGTGCCGCATCCTTGCCGCCGCCTCCACATGGGAGCGCGTCAACGGCGCCGTTAATGGCCGGTTGGTGGGCGAGGTGACGGTGAAGGGGAAGCAGCGGCCGGTCGAGGTCTACCAGGTTCTCGGTCATCGAGACCTGACAACTGGGCCAGCGGATCTGGCTCGACGACCGTGACATAACCGTTGCGTACGGTGATCCAACCGGCCTTCTGCCACTGCCCCAATTGTTTGTTGACGCTCTCGCGGGTGATGCCGGCGATGGAGCCCAATTGCTGCTGTGACAACTTGACATCGATACACACCCCGGCTTTCGCCGGGATACCGTAAGCGTGCGATAGGTGCAGCAACACACGGGCCAGCCGGGCGGGAACCTCCAGGAACAGGCTTTCCTCAAGGTGGGTGCTGGTACGGCGCAGCCGCTGGCACAGGATGGTGAGCAGGCGGCGCGCCATCCGTGGGTTCTCGTCCAGGTGACGCTGAAAGTCGCGCCGCTCAAGCACTAACAGCTGACAGCTCTCCAGGGCTATGGCGTCTGCCGTGCGCGGCTCGCCATCGATTAAGGAAATCTCGCCAAAGACTTCTCCTGGTTTGATAATGTTAAGGATCAGCTCCTTACCTTCCAGCGAGTGGGTACAGATCTTCACCCGCCCGCTAACAACGGCCATCATGCTGTCGCCGGGATCGCCCCGCTGAAAAATAATGGTATCAATGGCATAGCGCACCACCTGGGTGTATTCCGCCAGCCGGGTACGATCGGCACTATCGAGATGTTTCAGCAGCGAGTTCTCGGCCAGGATGGCCTGCCGGTCGATGGCAAAAGCGCGGGCCATGTCTCCCTCCACCTCGGGTTTGGCCAAAGATGGGGTGGCGTGTGGCACTCCAGGCGGATACCCCGCAGGCATACCCCGGACGGAATGAGGGAAGGGGCGGCCCATTTCTCCGCCGGATTGATTATATGGCGGTCTTAAGAGAACGCGGCGCGCGGCTCTGGACGGGGAGGCCTTAGCGATGCGGGTACTCTGGCTGGTGATGGTGGCGCTCTTGCTAGTGGCTGGGCCAAGCTCCTCGGCCACTCAGCGCCGGGTCGCCCTGGTCATTGGCATGGGACAGTACACCAGCGTGCCCAACCTGCCCAACCCGCCCAAGGATGCCCGTGCGATCGGCGAGAAGCTAGCCCACCTTGGCTTCGAGGTGGACGAGCACATTGACGCCGATTACCGCGACTTCGCCAAGTCTCTGCGCGAATTCGGCATCAAGGCCCAAGGGGCAGATGTGGCGGTGATCTACTATGCCGGCCACGGTATGCAGGTGGACCGCTCCAACTTCCTGATCCCCATCGATGCCCGGCTGGAGCGCGAGCGCGACCTCGTCTATGAAGCGATGCCGATGGACCGCCTGCTGGACGAGGCCTCACAGGCGCGGGTGCTGGGAATCGTCATCCTCGACGCCTGCCGCAATAACGCCTTCGCCGAGAAGCTGGCGCAACGGGTTCAGACTGCCCGGGCGCGGGCGGTCTCCGTCGGGCCGGGGCTCGCGCGAGTGGACGAAACGCCCAAGGACACCCTGGTGGCGATGTCTACCCGCGCCGACGGTCTGGCCGAGGACGGCGAGGGGGCCAACAGCCCCTATGCTGAGGCCCTGCTCGCCAACCTGGATGTGCCCGGCTTGGAACTGGGTTTGTTCTTCCGCCGGGTGCGTGACCAGGTGCTCAAGGCAACGGCTGGCCGGCAGGAACCTTACACCTACGGATCGCTGGGGGCCGAGCCGTTCTACTTCAATCCACTGCCGCCCAATTCTCAGCCGGTGGTAGCGGCACTGGCTCCACTGGAACTAGGCGACGACAAATCGGCCAAGCCGCTCAACATCGCGGGCATCACCGATCCTGATGGCGATAGGTTGGCCGTGAAGATCACCGGCCTGCCCAAGGGGGGCAATCTGAAGTTTGGCGACCGCGTGCTGCTGATTGGCGACACGCTCACGCCCGAACAACTGAGCAAAGTCACATTCACCCCCGACGGCAGCTTTGCCGGCCAGGCTGGGCCGCTGACGTTCACTGTGGAGGATGGGCGTGGAGCCAGTGTTTCCGGCAGCCTGTTCATCAAGTTGGTGGCCGCCAACCGTCCGCCTTCGGTGGAGACTGACAGGCAGCTCCAGACCGTTGCTCTCCCGCTGGGGCTCAGAGTGCCGGTGGACCCTGACGGTGATCCGCTGACCGTGACCGTGTCCGAGGTTCCGGCTGCCGGCGTGGTGCGCAAGAGTGACGGCGCGGCGCTGAAGGTGAATGACCAGTTAACACCGGAAGAGGTCGCGAAACTGGCCTACGAGCCGTCATTGTCCGCAGAGGGGGAGGCGGGCGCCTTCGCCTACGTGGTGGATGACCAGCGTGGCGGCCGGGCCGAGGCGCGCGTGCGCATCGCCATCGGCGACCGCCCGGCCTCGGGTGCGCCCAATGTGGCCACCGTCCAGGAACCGGTTAAGGCGGCCCCCCAGGTTGCATCAATTGGGCCCCCGCCGCCTCCGGCTCAGGCGGTCCCTCAGGCTCAGACGGTGACGGTCCCGCTGCGCGACCCGCAGCTGGCACCGCCAAAGGCCGCCGCCCTGCCCATCGTGCCCGCCCCCGAGGATGGCGCCATGCACGATTGCCGCGACTGCCCGGCACTGGTGGTCATACAGCCGGGCAACTTCACCATGGGGTCCGCCACTGGTGACACCAGTTCGCGCCCTGCCCACAAAATCACGATCAGCAAGCCCTATGCTATCGGCAAGTATGAGGTCACGGTTGCCGAGTGGCAGGCCTGCGTCCAGGCTGGCGCCTGCAAGCCGGTGGGCGAGCCCGGCGAGGGCGGTGACCGTCTGCCGGTGCGCAACGTCCATTGGCAGGACGCCCAGGATTACGTGGCATGGCTGACCAAGCAGACCGGCCGCACCTACCGCCTGCCCACCGAGGCCGAGTGGGAATATGCCGCACGCGGCGGATCGTCCGCCGAATACTGGTGGGGCGGGCAATTGGGCAAGGGAAAGGCCAATTGCTCCGATTGTGGGGGGGCCTATGACCGCAAGCTGCCTTCGGCGGTGGATGCCTTTCCGGCCAACGGGTTCGGCTTGTTCGGCACTGCTGGCGGCGTCGCCGAATGGGTGGCCGATTGCTGGAACCCATCCCATGCCGGCGCCCCGAAGGACGGCTCGGCCCGTGACAGCGCCAATTGCCGCGAGCGGGTTATCCGCGGCGGCTCGTGGCGCAATGACCATTCCTACGCAACCTCAGCCAGCCGATTCTATTACGACGCCGATGTGCGTTACATAGCCAACGGCTTCCGCGTGGTTCGGGAGATGGAGTGATCAGCGCACCGTCACCGTGATCTTTTTGGACATAATCGGCGGATCAAACGGCACGTGGTCGTGGTCGCCCAGGATCAGCTGAAGGGTGTGCTTGCCTGGTGGCAGCGTCACCATGGTTTCGGTCTCGCCATTCCCGAAGTGCAGATGGTTGCGGTCCGACGGAATGGGCTCGTCGAGCGGCGGCAATGGCGTGTCGATCAGCAGATGGTGGTGCCCGACATCGGCATGACGTACGTCCTTGGGGGCGACGCCCATACCGCGAAGGCCGAACCATACCTTGAAGGGGCTCTTCACCACTTCGCCGTCATTGGGCCAGCCGATGTAGAGGTGGACGTCCTTCGGCGCCTTGGTGCGCTCGGCGGCCATCACCGGGGCGGCTACCAGCAGGACGGCCACGATGGCGGTTCTCAGCATCTTGGCCCTCCCTTACTTGACCGTGATGGTTATCTTTTCCGACAGCACCGGCGGATCAAACGGCACATGCCGCTCGTCGCCCAGCATGAGCTGCAGGGTGTGCCGGCCCGGAGGCAGCTCAACCCGAGCCTCGGTCTGCCCCTTGCCGAAATGCAGGTGGTTGCGGTCGTTCGGAATTGGCTCGTCGAGTGGCGGCGGCTCAACATCCACCAGCACGTGGTGATGCCCGGCATTGGGCCACGCCACCTGGGCCGGCGCGATGCCCATGCCCTTCAGCCCCATACGCAACCAGAACTTGCCACCCTTGATGATTTGGCCGTCGTGCGGCCAAATGATGTAGAGCTTGGCGCTTTGAGGTGCCGGCTTCGACTTCACGGGCTCCTGCGCGCTTGCGGGGGCGGCGAGCAGCGCCGCTATCAGGGCGGTTAAGGCCACGCGCACCATGGGAAACCTCCCATATTGTCCCGCCCAGAATATGGCCCGCTCAGGGGGCGCGGCTGTGGGGCGCAGGCGAGGTAGCTGCTTGTGGATCATGGACGCGGCAGCTGTGCCATACCTAGCCTTTTGCCATGGGTAAACTCGGCCTGATCCTCATAC
>JAEZFE010000427.1 GCA_023437865.1 Pseudomonadota bacterium
CTGGCCGGCTGCGGCCCCCCCCCCGGCGGCGGCCGCCGCCGTGGTGCTGGGCGCGCTGTCGCCGCGCACCCGCAACGCCCAGGTCGGCATGTATCAGGCTGGCGAGGTGGATTACATCGTCGCCACCGATGCCATCGGCATGGGCCTGAACATGGACGTCGACCATGTCGCCTTCGCCCAGTTGCGTAAATTCGACGGCCGTGTGCCGCGCGACCTGGAACCCGCCGAGATCGCCCAGATCGCCGGCCGCGCCGGGCGGCACATGAATGACGGCACCTTCGGCACCACCTCCGACGTGGGCGGACTGGGGCCCGAGCTGGTGGAAGCGGTGGAGGGCCACACCTTCGCCCCCCTCAAGGCGCTGTCGTGGCGCAACAGCGATTTGCGCTTCACCTCGGTGGAGGCGCTGATCGCCTCGCTCGACCGCCCGCCGCCGGAACCCGGCCTGATCCGCGCCCGCGAGGCCGATGACCAGGTGGCCCTGACCCATCTCGCCCACGATCCCGACATCCTCAAGCTCGCCAACCACCCCGAGCGGGTGCGGCTGCTGTGGGACGTGGCGCAGGTTCCCGATTTCCGCAAGGTGATGGCCGACGCCCACACCCGCCTGCTGAGCCAGTTGTTCCGCCACCTGACCGGGCCAGGGCGGCGCATCCCCACCGAGTGGATCGCCGGCCACGTGGCGCGGCTGGACCGCACCGACGGCGAGCTCGACACCATCATCGGCCGCATCGCCAATGTGCGCACCTGGACCTACGTGTCCCATCGCGGTGATTGGGTCACCGATCCCCTGCATTGGCAGGGAGTGACGCGCGCCATCGAGGACAAGCTGTCCGACGCGCTGCACGACCGCCTGACCCAACGCTTCGTCGACAAGCGCACGGCGGTGCTGGTGCGCCGCATGCGCGACGAGACGGCGCTGATGAGCGCGGTGGCGCGCACCGGCGACGTGCTGGTGGAAGGTCATTACGTGGGCCAGCTGGCGGGATTTCGGTTCGAGCCCGATGCGGCCCAGGGCGCCAACGCCGCCAAGGCGGTGCTGTCGGCGGCGGCACGGGCGCTCAAATCTGAAATCGCCGCCCGCGTGGACCGCCTGGTCCGCGAACCCGACGACGCCTTCGCGCTGTCGCCCGACGCCCTGATGCTGTGGCATGACGAGCCCGTGGCCCGGCTGACAGCCGGCGCCGAGGTGCTGAAGCCAGGCATCGAGCTGCTACCCAGCGATCTGCTGGAACCCGCCCAACGCGAGCGCATCCGCAAGCGACTGGCCGATTGGCTGAACGGCGCCATTGACACCGCCTTCCGCCCGCTGATGGCGGCGCGCGAAGCCGAGCTGAAAGGCGCCTCGCGCGGGCTGGTCCACCAACTGGCCGAAGCCATGGGCTCGCTGCCCCGCCACGGCGCCGGCCAGCAAGTCGAGGCACTTGATGAGGCCGACCGCAAGACCCTGGCCCGGCTGGGCATTCGTTTCGGCATCGAAAGTGTGTATCTGCCGGCCCTGCTCAAGCCGGCCATCCAGACTCTGCGCGCCCTGCTATGGGCCGTGCACACCGGCCAGCCGGCCTCCGCGCCGCCGGGCGGGCGGGTCACCATTGACGCCACCGAATCCGCCGCCTTCTACGAGGCGGTGGGCTACCGCGTGCTCGGCGGCAGGGCCATCCGTGTCGATATGCTGGAACGCTTCGCCGCCGAAGCGCGCCGCCTCGCCCGCGAGGGCAAGGGCGGCTTCACTCCCACCCACCAAATGGTTTCCATGCTGGGCATGGGCGGCGAGGAAGCCGGCGCGGTGCTGACCGCCCTGGGCTACCGCAAGGACGGCGACACGTGGTCGCCGGCCCGGCGCCTGGCGCCCCGGCACAAGCATTCCAAGCGCGAGCCGAGGATCAATGCCGACAGCCCATTCGCGGTGCTGCGCGGGTTGTAGCTCACCACCAAGACACCAGGAACAAGGCGTCACGAGGCGCTGCCCGCGCCTCTCGGTGCCCTTAGTGTCTTGGTGGTAAATTCTTTTTTACTTCCCCGGGCGCAACACGTGGGTATGGTCGGCGGCATAGAGGCGCGAGTCGGTGAACTCGGCCCCGCCCAGCACGCGGCCCACCAGGATCAGCGCGGTCCGAGTGAAACCCGCTGCCTTCACCCGCTCGCGGATATCGCCCAGCGTGCCGCGGACGAAGGCCTGGTCGGGCCACGACACCCGGTAGGCCACCACCACGGGGCAATCGGCGCCGTAGAGCGGGGTCAGCTCGTCCACCACATGCTTGAGGTTGTTGACCGACAGGTGGATGGCCAGAGTGGCGCCGCTCTTACCCAGGCTGGCCAGGTCCTCGCCCTCGGGCATGGAGCTGGAGCGCACGGCGGTGCGGGTCACGATCACCGTCTGGCTGACGTCTGGCAGCGTCAATTCGGTGGCAAGCGCGGCGGCGGTCGCGGCGAAGGCCGGCACGCCCGGCGTTACGTCGTACGGGATGCCCAGCTCGTCGAGGCGGCGCATCTGTTCGGCGGTGGCGCCGTAAATCGAGGGATCACCGGAATGAACGCGGGCCACGTCGCGGCCCTCCTCATGCGCGGCGCGGATTTCCGCCACGATTTGGTCGAGATTCATGGCGGCGGTGTCGAGCACGCGCGCCCCTTCCGGCGCCTCGGCGACGATCTCGGCGGGCACCAGCGAGCCGGCATAAAGACAGACCGAGCACGAGCGGATCAGATTGAGGCCGCGCACGGTGATCAGATCGGGGGCGCCGGGGCCGGCGCCGATGAAATGGCCGGTCAGGGGACTCCCCCCGGGGCGAAAAGGCCGCAAGAATAGCGGCACCGCGCCAAGGTGGCTAGGGCGCTGCCACCTTCGCTATTCTTGAAGTCACATTGGGAACGGGAACATTGGCCGGGCGGCAGGCATTTGCGTCGGATAGATCCCTTGTCGTGCGAGGCCCATCATGAAGCGATCCTCCCTGCCGGCCGCGCTGGTGGCCCTCAGCGTCGCCTTCGCCGCCCCGGCCCTGGCCACCGGAGCCGATCCCGGCCGGGCC
>JAEZFE010000442.1 GCA_023437865.1 Pseudomonadota bacterium
GCGAACAGGCGGGAATACGAGCCAGTGACGTAGATGGTGCCGTCATGGATCAGCGGCTGGCTTTCCTGACCGCGCATCTTCTCGCCGCCGAACGAGAACGCCCACACCGGCTGCAGCTTCGACACGGGCTCGGGGGTCACCTTGTCCAGCGGACTGTAGCGCTGGCCTGCATTGCCCAAGCCGTAGGTGACGACGTCCTCGGTCGTCTTGGCGTCGTTGGCGATATCCTGGTCGGTGACCGGCTTGGCCGCCATCGCCGCCGAGGCCGCAAGCAGGGCGAGGCCACTGACCGCGCAGGTAAGAAAACCGTGGAACCTCATGGAAGATCCTCCCCTGTGTTCGGGCAATGGAAAGGCGTTCGCGCCGTGATCCTTCGGCCCGTCATGCATTAGTGTTTCTTCGTCGATACCTAAGCCAACCTGTCCCTAGGCTAATGTGCGGGCGTCTCCGCCCGCTATTGTCAAAAGGTACAATGAAGCGCTCATGGTTTGACTTCGGCGCGACGCATGGTGTCCCTCTCGAGGCGGGGATAGAGATGCACCACCGAACGCACCAGCTCCTCACGCGCCAGGGCCATGGTGCGGAAGCGATCGGGGATGGGCAGCGCCATGGCCTCGGACATGTCCAACCCGTCTTCTGCCGCTCGTTTCAGCGTGGCGCGAAGCCAGGTCAGCCAGTCCCGTGTTTGGGCGATGCCCCGATCGCCGCGGTGGACCGGGCCGTGGCCGGGCACCAGCGTGGTGAAGGGCAACCGCTCGATGGCGTCCAGAGCCGCGAGCCACGCGGCGATGTCGGCATGCGGCGTGGCGGGCGCACGGTCAAGGAACACGAGGTCGGACGCGAACAGGGTGCCGGTGGTGCGGTCGAGCACAACTAAATCGGCGTGGGTGTGGCCGGTCAGCGCGACCATCTCCAGCCGGTGCCCGCCCACGTCCTCGCTGCGCGGTGCCTTGTCCGGCAGGCGTAATTCGGTGCCCGCCATCCAGCCGCCCACCAGGCGATAGAGGCCCTCGGTGAAGCCCTTGCCCTGCTCGGACAGCTCGCGCGTGCTGTCGGGCAGGGCTTCGATGCGGGCTTCGGTAAAGGCCTGGTTGCCGAAGACGTGGTCGGGATGAAGGTGGGTGTTGACCACCTTGACCACCGGCAGAGGGGTGATCTGGGCAATGGCGCGGCGCATGGCCTCGCCGTAAAGCTTGGAGGGCCCGGTGTCGATCACCACCACGCCGGCGCGCGTCACGATGAACGCCGTATTGGCGATGTTGCCGCCATTGGCGGTGGAAAAGGTCTCCAGCTTGCCCGGAAGGACATAGGTATCCGCCGCCACCTTGAGCGGCTTCAGTCCGTAATCCGGCGTCTGCGCGGCGGCGGATAGTGGCATCAAGGCGAGCCCCAGCAGGGTTAGGCGGCGGATCATGGCGCTGGGCCTCCGGCGGTGATGCGGGCAACGAAATCATTGCCGGAATTGTCACGCCCTCTGAAGCGGAGAGGGGCGGGGGAGTACACTTCCAGGCTGAAGGTCGGGTTCTCGGCGACGGGTTCGGCGATGTCCAGCTCGGCCAGAGGCCGGTCACCTTCGCCGAGGATGGTGGCGCGCTCGAGGAAGAAGGCGGGGATGTTACCGGCCAATCCGGTATCCATGGGATGCAGGAGGCGAATGCGCAGGCGGTTGAGGCCGCCGTCGCGCGGCCAGGCGCGGGCGTGGATCTCACCCAGCCGGTCCTGCCAGTCCGGGCTGGTGGACGCCACCGAAGGCTGCGAGCACCCGCCGCCGGCTGCGTCCACCCAGGTGCCGCCCACGTGCCAGACGCCGTCCGAGGTGCGGGCGGCAGCGCGAACCGGGGTGGCCATGTTGATCTTGATGCGGGTGGCGACATAGGGCTCGGCCACCAGCGGGCGCAAGGTCAGGATGCGGGGGATAGGGTTGAAGTCGGCGAACACCACCAGCGCTTCCACGCCCTCCAGGCCACGCACCCGTGCCGCTATTGGGAGTTGGGTAACGTCCTCGGCATTGGCGGGCGCGGTCACCTGGACGCGGTCGTCGAAGACCAGCGGGCCGTCACCCAGCACCTGCTCGCGGATTTCGGGCCAGAGCGGGGAGCCCAATGGGTCTTCCTCGGCCAGCGCCGGAGTATTCATTAGTAGAAGGGCGAGGAGGACCAGGGGCCGCATGGTTCACTCCTCCGGCGGCGCGTAAGGAAGGCCATGGCGGCGGAACGTGGATCCCACCGCGCCGTCGCGGCGCATGGCGGCGATCACGTCCTCCAGCGCATAGGCAAGCTGCCGATTGCTTTCCTTTACCGCCAGGCCCAGCTCCCACGAGGGCTTGGCGAGGCCTGGCATCTCCATCGATCCCAGCGGGAACCGCCCGCCAAGAGCGGCGGCAAGTTCGCTCTCGGTCGCCAGGACGGCGGCGACCTCACCGCGCCCCAGGGCCTCGGCCGCCTTTGCTACGGTCGGGAAATGGACCACGTTGGCGATCAGCCTGCCGCCCTGCCAACCCGTGAGGAAATGGTCGGCCAGGCTGTCCAATTCTACCCCCACCTTCTCTTCGGCAAAGATGCCCAGGCCGTCGCCGGAATGGATCTTCTCGGTGTCACGGGCCAGAACCACCCGCTCGCGGAAATAGGGTGCGAACACCACCGCCTCCGCATTCCTGAGGGCGAAGACGCGGTCGGTGGGGATGTGCATCATCACGTCGGCTACCCGGCGCTCCAGGTAATGCCCCTTCCAGACGCCGTTGCGCAGGTCGTCATCAAC
This sequence comes from Pseudomonadota bacterium, assembly GCA_023437865.1. Lineage (GTDB taxonomy): Bacteria > Pseudomonadota > Alphaproteobacteria > Rhodospirillales > Magnetospirillaceae > Magnetospirillum. The sequence continues at coordinate 2,758 of JAEZFE010000442.1, forward strand.
GGTTTCACCCGCAGTCAGCTCCATGAACTCGACAGCAAGGTTCAGGCGCCCGGCCATCTCCCGGGCGAGGTCGATGTCAACGCCCACCAGCTCGCCGTCGCGCCGCGACGAGAATGGCGGATAATCGCGGTAGACCGCGACGATGATGCGCCCTCGCTCGATGATGTCGTCATAGCTTGCCGCGTTTGCCGGCGCCGGTCCCAGTCCCAGCGCAACCAGCGCCAATGCCGCCGCCAGAAGCGGCCTAATTCTCATGCCGGGTATCCAGGTAGGAGCGGATGGCCCACCCAGCTTCCTGGCTCAGCATGCCTTCGAAGGGGGGCATGTAGACCCGGCCATCACGCACCGAGCCGCCACGGAAGCGGGTCTGGAACCATTCGTCGCCCTCGAGGCCTTCCGGCAGATAGCGGAGATCGGGGGCGATGCCGCCGGAGATCGCCTCGATGCCGTGGCAGCGGGCGCAATTTTGCGCGTAGGCCGAGGCGCCGATCTTGATGGCCGTTTCGTTGCCACGATAGGGGTTCTCCGCCACCCACTCC
>JAEZFE010000482.1 GCA_023437865.1 Pseudomonadota bacterium
ACCGCAGCGCGCTCAGCATCACCATCCCGGCCGGCGACGGCCCAGCCGGCGTGGCCGTGCGTGACGTCATGTGGGACAGCCGCACCAGCCGCTTTACCGCCAATGTCGAGGCCCCCGCCGGGTCCCCCAACGCCGTGCGCCAGCGCATCACCGGCCGTGTGTTCACCGTCACCCGCATCCCGGTGCTGAACCGCGCCATGAGCCGGGGGGACGTCATCACCGAGCGCGATATCGAATGGCTGGATTCCCGCGCCGACGCCGTGCGCCGCGACATGGTCAGCGACCCGCGCCAGTTGATCGGCTTCGAGCCGCGCACTCAGCTGCGTCAGGGCGTGCCCCTGCGCGCCAATGATGTTCAGCGCCCCGTGCTGGTGCAGCGCAACTCCACCGTCACCATCGCGGTCAAGACCCCCTTCATGACTCTGACCACCCAGGGCCGCGCCAGCGAGGACGGCGGCAAGGGCGATCTGGTCCGTGTTACCAACCTGCAGACCAAGCGCGTCGTCGAAGGCATCGTCGACGGCCCCGGCAGCATCACCGTCGCCATGAACGGCGCCCGTGTGGCCAACTGAGCCGCGAGAGAAGGAGCGAGCCATGCACTCCCCCGCCATCAAGCCCCCGATAGGCCGCGCCTTCGCCAGGAATGCGCTCCGCGCCGCCGCCCTGGTCGCCGCTGTCGGGTCGCTGTCGGCCTGCAACGCGCTGTCGCGGCTGTCGGAAGTGGGTTCCGGCCCCCAGGTTTCCGCCATTCAGAACCCGACCCAGAAGTCGGGATACCAGCCGGTCAGCATGCCGATGCCGCAGCCGGTGGCCCAGCCCCAGCATGCCAATTCGCTTTGGCGCCAGGGCTCGCGCGCCTTCTTCAAGGATCAGCGCGCCAAGGACGTGGGCGATATTCTCACCGTGGCGGTGTCCATCAACGATCAGGCCAGCTTCAAGGCCGATCTGACCCGCTCGCGCGATGCGGAAGAGAATGCCGGCATCAGCAACCTGCTCGGTTTCGAACGGTCGCTGAACAAGGTGCTGCCCGATGCCGTGGACCCGGCCAACCTGCTGGGCGTCACCGGCGGCTCGACCAACGAGAACAAGGGGGCGACCACCCGCACGGAATCCATGACGGTCAATATGGCCGCCGTCATCACCCAGGTGCTGCCCAACGGCAATCTGGTGATCTCGGGCAAGCAGGAAATCCGGGTGAATTACGAAATGCGCGAGCTGTCGGTCCAGGGCATCATCCGCCCCGAGGACATCTCCAGCTCCAATTCGGTCACTTATGAAAAGATCGCAGAAGCCCGCATCCATTACGGCGGCCGCGGCGTCGCCAGCGACGTGACCCAGCCGCGCTACGGCCAGCAGATCATGGACGTGATCATGCCCTTCTGATGGGGGCTGACATGGAAAACCCCGGAGGGCTGGAATAGCGCTCCGGGGTTTTATGCTGGGAAGATTTTGCCGAGGGAAGTTTCTTCCCCGCCGTTCAATGCGGATAGATCGGCTTCGGCGTCCCATCCTCGAACGGGATGAAGTTCGCCGTATAGCTTTTCGGCTTGGGCTTGTGCACCGGCGGGCGCTCGACGTCGTAGGCCAGCTTCTGCCGGAGGCAATAGGCCTCGGCGTCCTCCTGGCTGTCGAAGGCCAGGCGCACCTGCTGCAGCGGGTCGGCTGAACTGATCCAACCCATCAGCGGGTCGATGCCGGGCTTTAACTGGGGCTCGAACTCCACGATCCATTGGCTGGTCTTGGCCCGGCCCGCCTGCATGGGATTGGGCGAACGGCGGTAGACGCGGGCGCGGACCAGGCGCAGTTCCTCGGGCTCGGGCGACGAGCCGCGGTGAACCGACAGCGCTTCGTCTTCGTGCGGGGCGGTCGGGCCGTCGGGCACCCGGTCGAAAGACGGCAGCTCGGCGCCCGAATGGTAGAACCGGACATTCTCGGGATCGAGCATGGGCTCCTGGCCGGGCGGCGGCATGGGCTCGTTATCGTGCTTGGGCATGGGTTCCTCCTGGCCCCCATGTGGGAGTCCCTGGCGCCGGCTGCGACTTCCTCTTATGTAGAAGCCATGGCCGACAAACTTCCCGCCGCCTCGCCGCGCGCCGACATCGACGCCTTCCTCGGCAAGCTTGCCGCCACGCCGGTGACGACTGGCACCGGGCGCGGGCGGCTGGTCTTCGCCCTTGACGCCACCGCCAGCCGCGAGGCCACCTGGCGACAGGCCCAGCGACTCCACGGCCACATGTTCCAGGCCGCCGCCGCCACCGGCGGGCTGGAGGTGCAATTGGTCTATTACCGCGGCATGGGCGAGTGCCGGGCCAGCAAATGGACCGCCGATCCCGACAAGCTGCTGGGCTTGCTGGGCAAGGTGGCGTGCATCGGCGGCGAGACCCAGATCGGCAAGGTGCTGCGCCACGCCATCGACGAGACCAAGAAGGCCAGGGTCCATGCCCTGGTGTTCGTCGGCGATTGCATGGAGGAGGAGGTCGACCAGCTGTGCAAGCTGGCCGGCGAGCTGGGCGTATTGGGGGTTCCGGTGTTTCTGTTCCACGAGGGAAACGACCCGGCGGCGGCGCGCGGCTTTGCCCAGATGGCGCGGCTATCGGGGGGCGCGTGCTGCCGCTTCGATGCCAATGCGCCGGAGCAACTCAAGGAATTGCTGGGCGCCGTCGCGGTGTTCGCCTCGGGCGGGCGTAAGGCGCTGGCCGCCTATGGGCGGGACAAGGGTGGGCTGGTGCTTCAGCTCACCCATCAGATGGGGCAATAGGGCATGCTCCAATTGCTGATCGTCGTCGGTGTCGTCCTGGCGTTGTGGCTCGTCTCGAACTGGTTCAAGACCGCCAAGCCTTCGGTTGCCGCGCAGGTGCTGAAGAAGGGCGGCTTTGCCGCGCTGGTCGTCCTCGGCCTGTGGCTGGTTCTGACCGGCAAGCTGTCGGGGCTGTTCGCCGTGGCCCTGGGCCTGATGCCATGGATTGGGCGGATCATGCGGGCCCATGCGCTGTGGCAGACGCTCCGCCGTTTCGGCTTCCAGATGAAGGGCGGCCGCGCCACACCCGGCGCCGCCTCTGAAATCGAGACCCGGTTCGTGCGCATGGTGCTCGACCACGACAGCGGGCGACTTGACGGCGAGGTGGTGGCCGGCACCTATGCCGGACGGAAATTGTCGTCACTGTCGGAAGCCCAGGCGGTCCAATTGTGGGGCGAGGCTCAGGCGGATGAGGAATCCGCCCGCGTGGTGGAGGCGTGGCTGGAACGCGCCTGGCCCGGCTGGCGCGATGCCGCCGCGCCCGAGCCGCCGCGCGGCGGCGCGATGAGCGTGGACGAAGCCCGCGAAATCCTTGGGGTGGGGGCTGCCGCTAGCGCCGAGGACATCCGCGCCGCCCATCGCCGCCTCATGCTCGCCAACCACCCCGACCATGGCGGCTCGACCTGGATCGCGTCGCGCATCAATCAGGCCCGCGACCTTCTGCTCGACCGCCAGAAAGCTTGACCAAAGGCCTTCATCCTTCAGGCATCCCCCTTGCCCCCGTTGCGTCCATCGCGCGGGCATGGCAAAACATCCGCCGGCCGGCATTGTTGGCGCGACCCCGCCTGATCGCGCGCGCCTGGGCCGGATAAATTGACTGTAGGGAGTTCCAGATGGCTCGTCGCGTGCGCAAGGCCGTGTTCCCGGTGGGGGGCATGGGCACCCGCTTCCTGCCCGCCACCAAGGCGATGCCCAAGGAAATGCTGCCGGTGGTGGACAAGCCGCTGATCCAGTATGCGGTCGAGGAAGCCGCTGCCGCCGGTATCGAGCACTTCATTTTCGTCACCGGCCGTGGCAAGACCGCGCTGGAAGACCATTTTGACCATGCCCCGGACCTTGAGCGCACCCTGAAGGAGCGCGGCAAGTTCGACTTGGTCGATGCCGTGACCAGCTGGATGCCGAAGTCCGGCCAGATTTCCTACACCCGCCAGCAGGAGCCGCTGGGTCTGGGCCATGCCGTGTGGTGCGCCCGCGATCTGGTCGAGGACGAGCCCTTCGCCGTCCTGCTGCCTGACGACCTGATCCTCGCCAAGACCCCGTGTCTGAAGCAGATGGTGGCGGTGCATACCGAAGTGGGCGGCCATGTGGTCGCCGTTTCGGACGTGCCGCGCGAGCACACCAAGCGCTATGGCATCCTCGACGTGGAATTCGACAATGGCCGCCTCGCCAAGGCGCGGGGCCTGGTCGAGA
>JAEZFE010000029.1 GCA_023437865.1 Pseudomonadota bacterium
GTATGCCTGAACAAATGGGGGGAACCGGGGGCCGCCACGGCCCCCGGGGATATTCAGACGACCTCGCTGAACTTCTCACCCTTGGCCTTGCACACCGGGCACTGGTCGGGCACGTCGCCGATTACGGTGTGGCCGCAGATGTCGCAGACATGGATGGCGGCATCGTCCAGGTCCTGGCCGGCCTTGACCGCTTCCAGAGCGCCGGTGAACAGGCCGTGATGCACCTTCTCCACCTCCAGGGCATGCTTCATGCCGAGCGCGGCCTTGCGCTGGCCTTCAGCCTCGGCGGTGGCGACGAACTCGGGATACATGGCTTCGAACTCGTGGGCCTCGCCGACGATGGCGGCTTCCAGGTTTTCGGTGGTGCTGCCGACGCCGCCCATGGCACGCAAATGGGCGTGGGCGTGGATCGTCTCGGCGGCAGCCACGGCGCGGAACAGCTTGGCGATTTGGGGCAGCCCCTCTTTGGCCGCCGCCGCGCCATAGGCCAGGTACTTGCGGTTGGCTTGGCTCTCGCCAGCAAAGGCCTCGGCGAGGTTGTCGTTGGTCTTCATCGGATACTCCAAATGGACATGGGCGGTGGCGGCCCCGCTACTTTCGCAAAAATTCGCTGCTTGGTTAAGGCGGAAGTTCGTAGCCGGTCGGGTGTCGGGTGAAGCCCTGAATGGCGATCTTTCCGCCAGTGCTTTGCAGCACCTAATGGGGATTTGAGGCGCATTGGCGGATACCCAGATCGGGGGAAATCTTTTCTTCTGGGGGAGCCATGTTTCGTCTGCTAAAGAATGCCAGCCTAGGCACGCGCATCGCCTTCGCCTGCCTGCTGCCCGTGCTTGGCATGGTGGTGCTGTCGGCTGTCCTGCTGACCGCATCGTTCCGGGAAAATGCAGCCATGGGGGCGCTGGTCCGGCTCACGACGCTGGCCCCCTCCATCAGCGCGCTGGTCCACGAGATGCAAGCGGAACGCGGCACATCCGCGGGCTACCTGGGGGCGCAGGGCGGCGGCGGTGCCGCCGGCCGCCTGGAACGGCAGCGGTCGGAGACGGATCGCCGCGCCGCCGAACTGGCCGAAGCGTTGGCGAAATTCCCAATCTCTGACTACGGCGAGAAATTCGCTCGGCGAGTCCAAGTGTCGCAAGCGGCGCTGGGCAATCTTGCGCAGATGCGCGGCCAGGTCGACCGGTTCGGCATCGGCGTCGAAGGCATGGCGGCCTATTACAGCACGACCATCGCGCGGCTGCTCGAGGTGGTGTCGGAAATGACCGAACTCAGCGATACGGGCCGCCTGGCGGCCAGCATCAGCGCCTATACCGCCTTGCTGCAGGCCAAGGAGCGTGCTGGACAGGAGCGCGCCATGGGCAACAATGGTTTCTCCTCCGGCCAGTTCGAACCGAATGTGTACCGCCGGTTTCTTGAGCTGAAGGGGCAGCAGGACGCTTTCGTCCAGGTTTTCCGTAACACTGCGAATGACGAGGTCCTGCGCGTCTTCGACTTGGCCATGAGCTCCCCGGTCATCCTTGAGGTTGACCGGATGCGGTCGATCGCCAGCCAAAGTCCGTTCATTGGCAGCACCCAGGGCGTCAGCGGCGAGGAATGGTTCACCGCCGCATCCGGGCGCATCAATCAGATGAAAGAGGTCGAGCAGCACAGCATGACCAGCGTGCTTGGGCTTGCCAAGGCCGGTGAGACCTCCTCGGTGAACCGGAGCGCACTGGTCACCGTAGTTATCGCCGTCGCGCTGGTGTCCACGTTGATCGTGGTGCTGCTGACCGTGCGCGGCATCGTGCGTCCGCTGGGGCAGGTGACCACCGGCATCAAGGGCTTGGCCGCCGGTGATCTGGAGATTGCGGTGCCGGCGGCAGAGCAGGGCGCCGAAATCGGCGCATTGGCGCGGGCGCTCGGTGTCTTTCGCGAGGCCGCGATCGAACAGCGCAGGATGGCGGAACGCGAGCGGGCCGAAATCGCCGCGCGCGAGCAGCGCGCCCGTGTGGTCGAGGCTCTGATTGCCCGCTTTGGCGCGGAAAGCGCCGATGTCTTGCGCAGCGTCTCGGCAGCGGCGGTGGAGTTGCAGCGCACCTCCGAGAGCATGAGTGCCATTGCCGATGAAACCTCACGCCAAGCAACCACGGTGGCCGCTGCTGCCGAACAGACCTCGGCCAACGTGCAGACCGTGGCGGCGGCCAGCGACGAAATGAACGTCTCCATCGAGGAAATTAGCCGCCAAGTGGTCCGCACCACCACCATGACCGAGGAAGCGCGCCGAGAGGCTGACATGGTCAACAAGCGCGTCGAGAGCCTGGACCGTGCGGCGCGCGATATCGGCGAGGTGGTGGACCTGATTTCGGGCATCGCTGCGCAGACCAACCTGCTGGCGCTCAATGCCACCATCGAGGCGGCGCGGGCTGGGGATGCCGGCAAGGGCTTTGCCGTCGTCGCCCACGAGGTGAAGAGCCTGGCGAACCAAACGGCGCGGGCGACCGAGCAGATCGTCCGCCACATTGCCGAGGTCCAGGGCGCCACCGCCGAAACGGTCTCTGCCATCAGGGGGATCGGCCAGGCGATCCGCGACATCAATGACACGGCCACCGCCGTGGCCGCCGCCATCGAGGAGCAGAGCGCGGCCACCGGCGAAATCGTGCGCAACATCGCGCTGGCCTCGGAGGGGACGCGGGAAGTCTCGGCCAACATCGCCGGTGTCGAACAATCCGCCCAAGAAACCGGCTGCGCGGCCACCCAGGTTCTGTCGTCCTCGGCCCAACTGGCGCAGCAATCCGAGGCTATGCGCCGGAGTGTCGATGAGTTCCTCGCTGGCATCCGTGCCGCCTGACAGCGACGGGCACGCGATAGCGGGTTGGCGCGTCTGACCCGTGACCAGCCCTCCTGTTGCGGGAAGACCGGCAGATCGCTGTTCTCCGGCGCGTCGGATGGTTGCCGTTGAACTGAAAAGGGCTGGAAACAGACGCTTCCAGCCCTTCATCAAATTGACCTCAACGACTCAGAACGGAATGTCGTCGTCCAGATCGGCCGGCGGCTCCCAGCCCGAGCCGCCACCCTGGCCACCGCCACTCTGCTGGCCGCCACGGCTGCCGCCGCCACCGCCGGCGCGCTGACCACCACCGTAGCCGCCCCCGCCGCCGCCGCCAA
>JAEZFE010000081.1 GCA_023437865.1 Pseudomonadota bacterium
CGCGGATCTCGAGATCCTCGTTCTTCATGTAGGCCGAGACCGCTGCTTCATCGTAGCTGGCCGCGCGTTCACCATGCTCAGCCACGACGAAATCGCCGAATGCGATCGAGAGCCGGTCACGGTCGGCCGGCTCGCCCGCCTTGCCCACGGCCATCACCACGCGGCCCCAATTGGCGTCCTCGCCGGCGATGGCGGTCTTGACCAGCGGCGAGTTGGCGATGGCCAGGCCGATGGTCTTGGCTGCGCGCCCGCCGGCGGCGCCGGTCACAGTGATCTCGACGAACTTGGTGGCGCCCTCGCCGTCCTTCACCACCTGGTGCGACAGGTCCTTCAGCAGGTCGAACAGCGCCTTCTTGAAATCGGCCAGACGCTTGTCCTTGGCATCGGTGATGGCGGCGTGCTCGACCTTGTTGGTGGCGAAGAGCAGCAGCGTATCCGAGGTTGAGGTGTCGCTGTCCACGGTGATGCAGTTGAACGACTGGTCGGCGCCCTTCCTCAGCAGATCCTGCAGCACGTCATGGGGCAGGCTGGCGTCAGTGAAGACGAAGCTCAGCATGGTCGCCATGTCGGGGGCGATCATGCCGGCGCCCTTGGCGATGCCGTTGATGGTAACCGTCACCCCGTCGATCTTGGCGGTGCGGGTGGCACCCTTGGGGAAGGTGTCGGTGGTCATGATGGCGCTGGCGGCCTCGGCCCAACCGTCGGCCTTGAGCCCGGCGCGGGCGGCCTCCAGGCTGGCGGTGATCTTGTCGTCGGCCAGCGGCACGCCGATGGTGCCGGTGGAGGCGACGAACACCTCCTTCTTCTTGCAGCCGAACACCTCGGTCGCCTTGTCGACGGTGCGCGCCACCGAGTCCACGCCGGCCTGACCGGTGAAGGCGTTGGCGTTGCCCGAATTGACGATCAGCACGCGGGCATGGCCCTTGGCCGAGGCTTCCTTGCACCAATCCACCGGGGCCGAGCAGGTCAGCGAGCGGGTGTAGACGCCCGCCACCGTGGTGCCGGCATCCACTTCCACCAGCAGCAGATCGGTGCGGCCCTGGTAGCGGATCCCGCAGGCATGACCGGTCAGGCGCACGCCGGCCAGCACCGGCATGGTCGGGAAGGCCTTGGGGGCGAGGGGCGAGATGGCGGTCATGACGGGCGGTCCCTTGATTGTGCTGATTGCTAGCGGCGCTTTTACCACGTCCGGGCGGGCTTGTCGGTGAAGGTTCGGCGCGAATGGAAAGGGGCACCGAAGTGCCCCTTTCGCCGGATGAGGAGCGTTACTTCTGCTCAGGCAGCGGCTTGCCCTCGGGGTCGAAGCGCTTGACCTTGGCCTTGGCGCGGACGTCGGCGACGACCTTCTGGGCGGTCTCCTCGGCCAGTTGCTCGCGGATGGCGGGCTTGGCCTGGTCGAAGGTCGGCGGCGCGGCCATGCGGCGGTCTTCCAGCTTGATGACGTGGAAGCCGAACTGGCTCTTGACCGGGGCGGTGGACAGCTCGCCGGGCTTCATGGCGAAGGCGGCGTCGGCGAATTGGGGCACCATCTCGTCCTTGGTGAAATAGCCCAGGTCGCCGCCATTCTGCGCGGCCGACGGGTCCTTGGACTTGGTCTTGGCCAGTTCGGCGAAGTCGGTGCCCTTCTTCAGATCGGCGATGACCGCCTTGGCCTGGTCCTCGGTCTCGGTCAGGATGTGGCGGGCGCGCACTTCCTCGACCGGCTTGTATTCGGCGATGAACTTGTCATAGGCCTTCTTGACCGCCTCATCGGTGATCTCGGTCTTGAGTTTCTTGCCCATCCACGACTTGACGACGATCTGCTGCTCGACCTGCTTGAGCGCCTGCTTGACCTCGGCGTCCTTGTCGGCGCCGTCCTTCTTGGCCTGTTCGTAAACCAGCTGGTTGTTGATCAGGCTCTCCAGCAGCGCCTCGTACGGCACCTGGGCGGCCATCTGCGGCGGCAGAGTGCGCTGATAGGCGGCCACGGCCGAAGCCCGCAGCTCGGTGCCGTTGATCACGGCGACCACCGGGTCCTTGTCGGCGGCCCAGGCGGGAGCGGCGGCGATGCCGGCGGCCAGGCCCATCAGCAGAGCGGCGCGGCGGACGGAGAAGGTCATCATCGTTCGATTGATCCTTAGGACGGAGAGAAAGTACTCAGGCGCGCACGCCTCCTCAGGCGGTTGAACCACAACCGGCACCCCCGCACAAGTGCCGCCGTGTCGATCCCCCGATTGCGTAGCCCGTGTGGAGGAAACAATGCTATGGTCATAGTCCATTTGGTTCGGGATCAATTATGGGAAGAGGCCTGACGAAACGCAGCGCATCCTTCGCCGTCACCCTGGCCTTGGTGTACGGCGTGTTCGGCATCGTCTGGATTGCTGCTTCGGATACCGTGCTGGCCATGCTTGTGGCCGATTCCCACCTGCTTACCCTGGTCCAGACCGCCAAGGGATGGGTGTTCGTCGCCGCCAGCGCGGCCCTGATCTATATGGTCGGATTGCAGCTGTTGCGCACGCTGGAAGATGCTGAGCACCGTTACCGCATGCTGTTCGCCGATAGCCCCGAGGCGCTGGCGCTCTACGACCCGGCCACCATGCGGCTGGTCGAGATCAACGCCGCCGCCGGCCGGCTGTTCGGCTACGAACCCGCCGAGGCGCGTGGGCTGTCATTGTCCGACCTGATGCCGCGCGAGACCCGCGCCGCGCTTGACCGTGAAATGCCGCGCCTGGTTTCGGGCCAGAAGGCCGGCGGGGTGTGGCGCATCCGCTGCAAGGACGGCCGCCCGCTCGACGTCTCCACCCATGGCCAGATGGTCACCGTGGATGGGCGCACCCTGCGCCTGGTCCAGGTACTCGACGTCACCGCCAAGCTGCGCGCCGAATACGAATTGTTGCGCACCATGGAGGGGCTCGCCAACGCCAATGCCCGCATGCGCGAGCTCAGCCACGCCGTGTCGCACGATCTGCAGGAGCCGCTGCGCCAGGTCAGTAGTTTCGTGCAATTGCTGGCCAAGCGCTACGACGGTCAGTTGGACGGCGACGCCCATCAATATATCGACTATGCCGTCGAGGGTATCCACCGCCTCAAGGCACTGATCGGCGACGTCGAACGATTCGCCCTCAGCACCGCCTTCGTCCCCACCTCGGTATCGCCCGAACAGGTGCTGGCGGACGTGCTGGCCGGCCTGTCCGGCGCCATCGACGCTGCGGGTGCCAAGGTCAGCATCGGCCATCTGCCGCGCGTGCTGGCCGATCCCGGCAAGCTGGCAGTGATCTTCCACGCGCTGATCGACAACGCGCTGAAGTTCCGCCACGCCGCCCGTCCGGCCGAAGTGTGGGTCGAGGGTCAGCGGCGTGAGCAGGACTGGCTGTTCCGCGTGGTCGACAACGGCATGGGCATCGAGCCCGAATTCCGGGAAAGCGTCTTTTCGCTGTTCTCGCGCCTGCACACCCGCGACCGCATCCCCGGCAACGGCACCGGCCTTGCCTTGGCCCGCAAGCTGGTCGAGGCCCATGGCGGGCGAATCTGGGCGGAAGGGGAGCGCGACGGTGGCACCGCCATCTGCTTCACCTTGCCCGACACCGCATCCTGCGGGCCGGCCGATGTGTCCGCCCCTCAGGTGGAGCCGGCCACCCAACATTGACAGAACCCTGCTCGGGCTCTATGTCTTGCCGGTCGAAAAAGGTCTGCCGGCAGGCGGGTCTACCCCAGAATTCCCGAGGTCTAACACGCATGTTCGGCGCCATCGCCCGGCGGCTCTTCGGAACCGCGAACGACCGCACCATTAAGGGTCTGAAGTCGCAAGTCGCGGCGATCAACGCCTTGGAGCCCCAGTTCCAGCAGCTTACCGATGACCAGCTGCGCGCCAAGACGGAGGAGTTCCGCCAGCGTCTGGCCGACGGCATCGACCTTGACGACTTGCTGCCCGAGGCCTTTGCCACGGTGCGCGAAGGGGCCAAGCGCGCTCTGGGCCAGCGTCATTTCGACGTGCAGCTGATGGGCGGCATCGTGCTGCATTCCGGCAAGATCGCCGAAATGAAGACCGGTGAAGGCAAGACCCTGGTGGCGACGCTGCCGGTCTACCTGAACGCGCTGACCGGCATGGGCGCCCATGTGGTGACCGTCAACGACTACCTGGCCCGCCGCGACGCCGAATGGATGGCGCGGGTGTACAATTTCCTGGGCCTGTCGGTCGGCATCATCGTCCATGGCATGGACGACAACGAGCGCCGGGCCGCCTATGCCTGCGACATTACCTACGCCACCAACAACGAGCTGGGCTTCGACTACCTGCGCGACAACATGAAGTTCCGCCTCGAGGAGATGGTTCAGCGGCCCTTCAATTTCGCCATCGTCGACGAAGTTGATTCCATCCTGGTCGACGAAGCCCGCACGCCGCTGATCATCTCTGGTCCGACCGAGGACAATTCCGACCTCTACCGCCAGATTGACGTGCTGATGCCCAAGCTGGTGGCCGAGGATTACGAGAAGGACGAGAAGGTCCGCGCGGTCACCATGACCGAGCAGGGCGTCGAGCACGTCGAGCAGCTGCTGGTCGAGGCCGGCCTGCTGAAGGAGGGCGGCAACCTCTATGACGTCGCCAACGTGTCGCTGGTTCACCACGTGAACCAGGCGCTGCGGGCGCATCAGCTGTTCACCCGTGACGTCGACTACATCGTCAAGAACGATAAGGTCATCATCATCGACGAGTTCACCGGCCGCATGATGGAGGGCCGGCGTTACTCCGAGGGCCTGCATCAGGCGCTGGAAGCCAAGGAACACGTCACCATCGAGAACGAGAACCAGACGCTCGCCTCGATCACTTTCCAGAATTACTTCCGCCTCTATCCCAAGCTGGCCGGCATGACCGGCACTGCGCTGACCGAGGCCGGTGAATTCCAGGAAATCTACAATCTCGAAGTGGTCGAGATGCCGACCAACGTGCCGGTCGCCCGCAAGGATGCCGACGACGAGGTCTATCGCACCGCCCGCGAGAAGTACGAGGCGATCGTCACCCTGATCGAGGATGCCCGCACCCGGCAGCAGCCGGTGCTGGTCGGCACAACCTCGATCGAGAAGTCCGAGCTGCTGAGCGAGCTTCTGAAGAAGAAGAAGATCCCGCACCACGTGCTGAACGCCCGCTACCACGAGCAGGAGGCGTTCATCGTCTCGCAGGGTGGCTTCCCGGGCGCGGTGACCATCGCCACCAATATGGCCGGCCGCGGCACCGACATCCAGCTGGGCGGCAACGCCGACATGCGCATCAAGCTGGAGCTGGCCGACATCACCGATCCGGCCGAGCACGCCAAGCGCGCCGACGCCATCCGTGCCGAGGTGGCCGCCAACAAGCAGCAGGTGCTGGAGGCTGGCGGCCTGTACGTGGTCGGCACCGAGCGTCACGAAAGCCGCCGCATCGACAACCAGTTGCGTGGCCGTTCGGGCCGTCAGGGCGATCCCGGCGCCTCCAAGTTCTTCCTGTCGCTGGAAGATGATCTGATGCGCATCTTCGGCTCTCAGCGCATGGACGGCATGCTGCAGAAGCTGGGGCTGAAGGAGGGCGAGGCCATCGTCCATCCGTGGATCAACAAGGCGCTGGAAAAGGCTCAGCAGAAGGTCGAGGCCCGCAACTTCGACATCCGCAAGAACCTGCTGAAGTTCGACGACGTCATGAACGACCAGCGCAAGGTGATCTACGAGCAGCGCAAGGAGCTGATGCAGGTCGACGACGTGTCGGAAGACATCGTCGGCATGCGCCACGAGGTCATCGACGAGCTGGTCGCCCGCACCATCCCCGAGCGCGCCTATGCCGACCAGTGGGACGTGACCGGCCTGCACGAGGAAGTGCTGCGCATCTTCAATCTCGACCTGCCCGTCGCCGATTGGGCCAAGGAAGAGGGCATCGCCGACCAGGAGATCAAGCACCGCGTCACTGATGCGGCCGACCGTAAGATGGCGGCCAAGGCCGCCGAATACGGCCCCGAGGTGATGCGCATGGTTGAAAAGAGCCTGCTGTTGCAGATCCTCGACCAGGCGTGGAAGGAGCACCTGCTCACCCTCGACCATCTGCGCCAGGGTATCGGCCTGCGCGCCTATGGCCAGCGCGATCCGCTGAACGAGTACAAGCGCGAAGCCTTCAACCTGTTCGAACAGATGCTCCACGACCTGCGCGAGCGCGTCACCAGCGTGCTGGCCCATGTGGAGCTTCAGGTCGGCCCGGCGCCGTCGGACATGGAGCAGGCGTTGCAGCCCCAGCAAGAGCCCATGCACGAAACCCGCAACGATCCCGCCTTTGCCCACGAGGCCCGTGATGCCGGCATCGCCGTGGCGGCGGATCCGCAGGCTTCGGCGGCTTGGGCTGCGACCTCGCGCAACGCGCCGTGCCCCTGCGGCTCGGGCAAGAAGTACAAGCACTGCCACGGTCAGGCCTGACGCCGCCTAAGATCTGGCCTCGCTGCGGCCGGTGACGAGTTTTCGTGCAAACGTAACAACTCGTTACCTGCCCGGCGCCCTTTTTTCGTGATATGACCGTCCTGGGGATGGGTGGTTCACACGATGGGGGCGTATCGTGGCGGGCAACCCTTTTGCGGACGCTGAATCGGCCAAGCCGACCGAATTGATTGCCGAGTCGCTCAAGGGCGACCTGATCACTGTATTCCAGGCCGAACTGCCTGCCCTTCGGGGGCTGGGACGCAACGCTGCCTACGAGGCAGTGATGAACGATCCCGAACTGCTTGATGCCAGCTTCCGCCTGTTCCGGGCGCGGCCGGATCTGTTCTCCTCAGTTGTCGTGGATGTCGAGCGCCAGCCGGTGACCGCCGATGACGGCGGGCTGTGGTGTGGCCGCACGCTGGGCGAGGCGGTGGCGCTGGTGGTCCAGGCTTCGGCGCGGCGCTACTTCCGCCGCAAGCTGGGCGGAACCCGGTGGGTGCCCGCCACGCGCAAGCGCCCGCCAACCCTGCTGGAACGCATCGGTCTGGCGACGCCGCCACCACCGGTTATGCGCAAGGCCATCGGTGCCGGCGACCGGTTGTTCGCGGTCATCCGCGATTATCTGCGCTTCGACTGGCAGGCGGCTTTGATCCCCCATTACGCTCCGCTGGCCCCGGAAATGGTCGCCCAACTGGGGCCGCGCCTGCTGGACATCCGTGAACCGAGCGAACTGCGCGCCCTCGCGACCCGAGAGGAACGCGCGGGCCTGGCTGGCGGTCGCCCACCCCTGTTGCTCGACAGCGCCAAGCGCCTAATCAAGGCCAGCGGCGACACCCTGGATTCCGAACTGCTGTATAAGGTGTGCAGCCAGATGGATCTGGTGCGGCTGTTTCCCAACCGCGACGCCAACGCCCTGCGCCGCGCCATTTCCCAGGTGGCCGGCACCTCGCCCGAAGCGATCGCCCAGATCATGCCGGTCCTCGGCGGCGATCTGCGGCTGTTCGTCAGCTTCTTCTTCATCGGCTTTGCCGTCCTGGGCGAGGACGAGTACCGGCAATGCTTTGGCGTGGCCGGCAATACCCAGTGGATGGTCAGGCGCTTCGCCGACCGTCTGGTTCAGATGGAGCCGCTGCCGCCCCCCGCCCTCGAGGCTGTGTGCATCGCCTTTGGCGCCGTGTTCAGGCCTCCGGCATAGGGCACAGTCTTACCCGAGCGGCATAAACCCATCGCCCCATTCCGCCCGGCGAGGCACCTCGTCCTGCCTATGCCGTCCTACCACCTCGGCCTGATGCCTAGCGCATCAGGCC
>JAEZFE010000140.1 GCA_023437865.1 Pseudomonadota bacterium
GGCCACCGGCACGTGGCCGAATTGGCGCTGAAACGGCTTGGGCTTGATCAGGTGTGGCTGCTGGTAAGTCCGCAGAACCCTTTAAAGCCGGTGGCCGGTATGGCGTCGCAGCAAGAACGGCTGGCATCGGCTCGCGCCGCACTGGCGGGAAATCCCCGCCTGCTTGCCACCGACATCGAGACCAGCCTGGGTACCCGTTACACCGCCGATACCCTGTCCAAGCTGAAGCTGCGCTTTCCCAAAGTCCGCTTCGTGTGGCTGATGGGGGCGGATAATCTGGTGCAGATCTCCCGGTGGGCGCGCTGGACCCGGATTTTCCAAGCCGTCCCGGTTGCGATTCTGGCCCGCTCTCCCTATTCTCAAAGGGCGTTGGCCGCCAGGGCGGCCCGGCGCCTATCCGGTTTCCGTGTCAGGGATCGGGCGGCGCCCGGTCTGGCGGATCGTCAGCCGCCGGCGTGGGTCTTTCTCCACACCCGGCTGCATCCGGCCTCGGCCACCGCCATCCGCGCCCGGCGGAACGTTGAACCGGGCAATGTTGTTGCCGGGCGGATCGTTGATCCGACCAGTGTTGTTGAAGGAGCAAGCCCATAGCACCCCGAGCTAAGTCCGCTTCCACCAAAGCGGAGGACTTGGTCGATCTCGTCGTCGATTCGCTCGACGCCGACAAGGCCGAAGACATCGTCGTTATCGACCTGCGCGGCAAGTCCAGCATCGCCGATCACATGGTGATCGCCACCGGCAATTCGTCGCGCCAAGTCGGCGCCATGGCCGACCATCTGATGAGAAAGCTGAAAGACGCAGGGCAGGGCGTGGCCTGGGAAGGCATGCCGCAATGCGACTGGGTGCTGATCGATGGCGGCGACATCGTGGTCCACCTGTTCCGCCCCGAGGTCCGCAGCTTCTACAATCTGGAAAAGATGTGGGGCGTGACCCGCGCGGTGGCGTCCGGTGGCGTACCGGCTGGTGGCGCCCTCGGCCCGGCCCAGCAGGGCCTCGTTTCGGGACCGGTGGCGTAAGCCGCCGGCTCCGGTTCAGGCGCGGCAGGCCATGCGCATCTGGTTGGCGGCGGTGGGCCGGGCAAAGCCTGGCCCCGAACTGGACCTATTCACTCAATACGCCCGCAGGCTGACACCGCCCCTCACCTTGAAGGAGGTGGAGGAGAAGCGGCCTTTGCCCGTTCCCGAGCGCAAGACGCGCGAAGCCGAGCTTCTGCTGGCCGCCATTCCCCAGGGGGCGGTTGTCGTGGCTCTGGACGAGCGTGGCAAGTCGCTGGGTTCGGAAGTCTTTGCCGAGCGCATGGGGCGCTGGCGCGACGACGGCGTGGGCGATGTGGCCTTCCTGATCGGCGGCGCCGACGGTCACGGTGATGCAGTGCGCGCGCGTGCCGATCTGCTGCTGTCGTTCGGCGCCATGACTTGGCCCCACATGCTGGTGCGCGCCATGGCCGCCGAACAATTATGGCGCGCACAGGCCATACTATCCGGCCACCCTTACCACCGGGCGTAGCGGTTTTCGGCTGGGCGCGGGCGGTCTTTTCTTGAATTGCCGGCTGCGCCGGGCCAGGATGCGCCAGGGAAGCCGGGAAGAGGGATGCGAGTGGAGTCGGACATTCCGCCAGAGGAATTGGCCGGGTACCAGGAGTACCGTGGCAAGGTTCAGGGCACCAACATCAGCGCCCAGACCCTGCTGGCGACCGACTACCTCAACCACTTCAATGAAATCGTCATGCTGCTCGACATGCTGCCGGACATGCCGGAGATGGTCGAGGAGTGCAAGCTGTGGGCGCCCAAGTCCTACAAGGACCATTTCGCCGAATCGACCTTTTCGGACAAGCAGCTGGCCGTCGAGGCCTATGACCGGGTGCCCAGCAAGTACCGGCGCCCGTTCGAGGCCACCATCGGTCAGCTCAACCTGCTGATCACCGACGGTGTCCTCAAGCTTGAAGGCGAGATCGCCGAGGGTGCGCCCCCCGAGCAGCTTCAGGATTCCTGCCGCAATCTGGCGCGGGCCGCCCAATTGTTGATGGATTGCGCTTCATCCATCATCCACGGCGCCGACCGTGCCATGGCTCAGGCGGAAATCGACGGCCTGCTGGGCCGCTGATCCGCCGCGCTTACATCAGGCAATAGCCCTCCGGCTGCGGCATGGTGGGCAGATCGGTGTCACCCAGGGCTTCGCGCACGTCGATTTCGGCACGCTTGCACAGGGCGCCCAGCGGCAGGTCGTTGGGCAGCATGCCGAACGGCTCCTCGATCTCGTCGCCCAGCGCGTCGAGGCCGAAGAAGGTGTAGGCGATCAGTCCGACCACCAGCGGGGTCGGCAAGCCGATGGACTCCACCAGTCCGAACGGCAGCATCAGGCAATAAAGATACGCGGTGCGGTGAAGCATCAGCGTGTAGGCAAAGGGGAGCGGGGTCGAGCGGATGCGTTCGCAGCCGGCCTGAACGCCGGCCAGGGCGGTGACGTTGTGCTCCATCTCGGCGGCCATCATGGGGGCGATTCGGCCCTCTGCCGCGCCCCGGGCGATGGCCGCGCTCACGCCGCGCAGGATGGTGTCGGCGGGGTTGCTGGTGCGCAGCAGCGCGGCCCCCTCACCCGCGGGAAGAAAGCGCGGGGCGTCTGTGTCCGGCGTGCCGCGCAGGCCATGTTTCAGCGCATAGGCAAAGGCGATCAGCCGCCGCGCCGCCTCCGGGTCGCCGCCGTGATTGAGCAGCAGGCGGGTCAACGTGCGGGTGCGGATCAGCAATTCCCCCCACAGCTTCCGCCCCTCCCACCAGCGGTCATAGGCGGCACTGTTGCGGAAGCCCAGGAAGATGGCGAGTGCCAAGCCGATCAGGCTGAACGGGATCGGCGTCAGCGTCATCAGGGTGTCGAACAGCCGGCCATGCAGGGCGGTGACGACCACAGCCAGACTGATGGTGGCGATCAACTGCCATTTGATGCGTGGCAGGATGGAGCCGCGCAGGATGAAGAACAAGCGCCAGGCGGAGGGACGGTCGCGGACGATCATGGGATGGCTTCTAGCATTCGCGGCGTTACCCGAACCAGACGATGATCAAGCAAGGCTGGTGTGCGCCAGCCGCCGCAGCTCTGGCACCAGCTCACTTTCGAACCATGGATTCCGCCGTTGCCAGGCGGTGGTGCGCCAGCTGGGGTGGGGCAGGGGCAGGATGCCCGCCCCATAATCGCGCCATGCGGCCACGGTGTCGGTCAGCGTACGCCTGCGGGTGTCCTTCAGGTACCAGGCCTGGGCGTACATGCCGACCAGCAGGGTCAGCCGTATCTCCGGAAATAGCGGGCGCAGCAGCGGGTGCCAAGTAGGGGCGCATTCAGGCCTCGGCGGCTGATCCCCGCCGCCCCCCG
>JAEZFE010000271.1 GCA_023437865.1 Pseudomonadota bacterium
AGCCCGCACTGGCCCGCGGGCGCCGCGCTGCTGAAGGCGCTCGACGGGACGGCCGATATCGGCCTGCACCTGACGCTGACCGACCACACGCCGCTGACGGCCATGCCCAAGCTGGCGCCCCAGGGCAGGCTGCCGGGCATCGCTGCCCTGATCAAGCGCGCCTACCGGGGCGGGCTGGACCGGGCCGAAATCACCGCCGAGATCGAAGCCCAGCTCGATTCCTTCGAGGCTCATTTCGGGCGCGCCCCCGATTTCATCGACGGCCATCACCACGTCCACCAATTGCCAATCATCGGCGACGCGGTGATCGCGGCATGGCGGCGGCGCTGCCCCACGGCATGGGTCCGCTCGTGCCAGGAGCCGGCCTGGGCGATCCTGCGGCGCGGCGTCGATCCCGTGCGCGCCATCATCATCTCCTCCCTGGGCTGGACCTTCCGCCGCCGTCTGGTGGCCGAGGCTGTGCCCCATAACACCTCGTTCCGGGGCGTCTATGATTTCTCAGGCCGGGTGCCGTTCGGCGAGCTGTTCCGCCGTTTCACCGGCGATCCCGGCGAACGCACGCTGATGATGGTCCATCCCGGCTTCGTGGACGAGGCGTTGACAGCCGCCGACAGCCTGACCACCCAGCGCGAGGCGGAATACGCCTTCCTGGCCTCGGAAGAATGCGCGCTGTCGATGGCCGAGCGTGGGCTCAGCTTCGGCCGTCTGTTCCCATGAGTCCAGGCGGCGCCGCTTTCCGGCTGGCAGCCTATTACGTCGCCTTGTTTACCACCGTGGGAATCCACCTGCCGTTCTGGCCGCTGTGGCTCAAGGACCAGGGGCTGACGCCCGCCGACATGGGCCTGATCATGGCGGCCACCTACTTGGCCAAGGTGGTGGTCAATCCCATCATCGGCCACGTGGTCGACGGACGCGGCGAGCGTCGCCGCGCCATGATGCTGCTGGCCTGTGGTGCGGCGGTGGCGTGGACCGGCTTTGCGCTGACCGACGGCTTTTGGTCGATCCTGCTGGTCACCCTGCTGGCCTTGGGCATGTGGAGCCCGATCATGCCGGTGGGCGAAAGCCTGGCGATGATGACCACCCATCGCCACCGCCTGGATTACGGGCGGGTGCGCATGTGGGGCTCGGCGGCCTTCATCCTCACCGCGGTGCTGGTGGGCCGCCTGCTGGTGGGCCGCAGCCCCGACGTCCTGATCTGGCTGATTGCCGGCACCCTGGCGCTGACCGCGGTGGCCTGCTGGCACCTGCCCGAGGTCAGGGTGGAGCGACCGGCGGGGGAGGCGCCGCCGTCGCTCAAGACCCTGCTCGCCAACCTGGCCTTCCTGGTGTTCCTGGCCGCCGGCGCGTTGAACCAAGCAGCGCACACCGCCTATTACGCCTTCTCCACCATCCACTGGAAAGCCGCCGGCATCACCGACGACACCATCGGCCTTCTGTGGTCCGAGGGCGTGATGGCCGAGATCGTGCTGTTCTCGGTCTCGGGCCTGGCGGTGCGCCGGCTCGGTCCCGCCGGCCTGCTGCTGACCGCCGCCCTGGCCGGGGTGGTGCGCTGGCTGGTGCTGGGCGCCACCACCGAGCTGCCGCTGCTGTTCGCCGCCCAATTGCTGCACGGCGCCACCTTCGGCTGCGCCCATCTGGGTGCCATGCATTTTATCCAGCGCACCATCCCGGCCGGGCTGTCGGCCCGCGCCCAGGGTTTCTATTCCGCCGCCGCCATGGGGATCGCGCCCGGCCTGATGAGTCCGCTGGCCGGGCATCTGTACGAGGCGCTGGGCGGCGGCGCCTTCGTGGTGATGGCGGGATTGTCGGCAATATCTGCGGTGGCGGGCTGGCGGCTGGTCAGAGCAAGCGCGCCAGCGCCCCGATAGCGGCACAGAGCGCCAGCACCCGCAGCATGCCCAGGCGGAAGCGCAGCATCGCCACCGCCGCACCCAGCGCCAGTGCCACCTGCAGCCATTGCACCGAGGCGATGTCCGGCACCGGGATGCCTAGCGGGCCGTCGTCCACACGCGCGAACAGGACGTGCAGCGCGAACCACACCGTCAAATTCAGGATGACCCCAACTACCGAGGCGGTGATGGCGGCCAGCGCCCCCGCCAGCGCCCGGTTGTGGCGCAAGGCCTCCAGATAGGGGGCGCCGGCGAAGATGAACAGGAAGCTGGGCAGGAAGGTCACCCACACGGTCAGCACCGCGCCAAGCACCCCGCCTAGCCACGGGTTCAGCCCGCCGGGATCGCGGAAGCCAGCCAGGAAGCCGACGAACTGGTTAACCAGGATCAGCGGCCCCGGCGTGGTCTCGGCCAGGCCCAGACCGTCCAGCATCTCTCCCGGGCTCAGCCAGCCATACACCTCCACCGCCTGCTGGGCCACGTAGGCCAGCACCGAATAGGCGCCGCCAAAGGTCACCACCGCCATCTTGGAGAAAAACATGCCGATGGCGGCGAAACCGCCCTTCCCCGCCGCCACCGCCAGGACTACCGGCGTTCCCCACAGCGCCAGGCAAGCCAGAACGGTGAGAAAAGTGTGGGCGAGCCTGGGCCGGGGCAGATCCACCCCGTCATCGATACTCTCGGGCGCGAAGCGTTCGCGCGCCACGGCGCCGACGATCCCGGCACCCAGCACCACCAGCGGAAACGGCACCTGCAGGGCGAAGATGGCGACGAAGGCCGCGCCGGCCACCGCCACCGCGACCGGCCCCTTGAGCGCCCGCCTGCCGATGCGCAGGCAGGCCTCTAGCACCACCACCAGCACGGCGGGCTTCAGCCCCAGGAACAGGCCCTGGACCAGCGTGACCTCGTGGAAGCCGGCATAGAGCCCAGCCAGGGCCATCATGACCAGGAAGCCCGGCAGCACGAACAGTGTTCCGGCCACTACTCCGCCCCACACCCGGTGCAGCATCCACCCCACATAGGTGGCGAGCTGCTGGGCCTCGGGGCCGGGCAGCAGCATGCAGAAATTAAGGGCGTGCAGGAAGCGCGCCTCGTCCACCCACTTCTTCTCGTCCACCAGGATGCGGTGCATGGTGGCGATCTGCCCCGCCGGCCCACCGAACGACAACAACCCGATCCTCAGGAAGGTGCGGGTGGCCTCGGCGAAGCTGGGCATCAGACCGTCACCCCCAATTGGTCCGGCGCCACCGCCAGCACGCCGGCCAGCACCTTCAGGCCCTTGGTCAGCGTGGCCCGATCGGGCGGCGCGGTGACCGAGACGCGGACGCCATCCTGGGCCGGGCGACCCACGGCGAAGCTCTCGGTAGGGGCGAGACTGACGCCCTGGCGCGCCGCCTCGGCGATGAACGAAGACGAGCGCCAGCCGCCGGTCAACGGCAGCCACACATTATAGGCGGTGCTGGGCGGGCGCACCCGCTCGCCCAGGATAGACACCGCCAACTGGATGCGGGCGGCGGCCTCGGCACGCTGGCGGGAGGCCGCCTCGAAGGCCTGGCCCTCGTCGATCAGGATGCAGGCGGCTTCGATCAGCGGCACCGGCTGGGCCAGCGACAGCGCGCCGATGGCGGCGTCGTAGCGGGCCTTCAGCATCTCGGGCACGGTGACGAACGACGCCCGCAGGCCGGGCGAGACGCTCTTGGACAGGGTGGTCAGATAGATACCGTTGTCGGGAGCGAAGACCTGGATCGGCGGCGGCGCGGCGGGGTGGAGGAAGCGGTGCACGCCGTCCTCGACGACGAAGGCGCCGTAGCGGCGCGCCGAGTCGGCAATGGCGCGGCGGCGGTCCTCGGACAGCGTCACGGTCAGCGGGTTCTGCACCGTGGCGATGGTGTAGAGCACCTTGACCCCACGGGCGAAGGCACGCTCCACCTCGTCGGGGATCAGGCCGCCCTGGTCGCAGGCGATCGGCACCAACGGGCGCGACAGCAGGCTGGCTGCCGACTTGACCCCGGGATAGGTGTATTCCTCCACCGCCACCGGATCGCCCGGCAGCGTCAGCGTCGCCAGCGCGGCGACGATGGCCTGCTGGCTGCCCGCCGTCACCGCCACCCGCTCCGGGCAGGTGTCGGCCTGCTCCCAGCGCAGCCACTTGGCACCAGCCTCACGCTGGCGGGCGGCCACCGGCTCCAGATTGTAGGACAGCAATTGCGGCAAATCGGGTCGGCGTGCCAGCCGTTCCAGCACCGGCCCCACCGCCCAGGCGCCCTGGTCGCCATCGGGGCGGTTGACCGCCATGTTGATGACGTCGGTGCGCGGCGCCCACGCCACCGACAGATACTGCGCCAGCCCCGCCTCGCCCTTGCCGGGATCACGCACGAAGGTGCCGCGCCCCACCTCGCCCGACAGCAGCCCCTGGCGCTCGGCCTCGGCATAGGCGCGCGCCACGGTGCCCACGGTGACCTTCAGTTTCCACGCCAGATCGCGGTGGGTCGGCATGCGGGTGCCGGGCCTCAGGGCACCCGCCGCCAGATCGGCAGCGATGGCATCGACGATGGCGCGGTATTTGGGCCCGCCATGGGCGGAAAGGTCGGGGAGCCAAGTTGACATGGTGTCAATGTTCGCATTGACACCCTCAACCCGTCAATGGCTGAGTCCATCGCGGTGTCAAAGAGGAATTGAACCATGAAATCAGCCGATTGCATCCATTCAATTCCGATCCCTACTCGCCCCTCCCTGGCGGTGCGCCTGTTCGACCGCGTGCTCGACTGGCTGGAGCGCAGCCGTCAGCGGCGGGCGCTGGGACATCTGGACGAGCGGTTGCTCGACGACCTGGGGCTGGACCGGGCGCGCGCCGCCGAAGAAGCGCGGAAGCCATTCTGGCGTCTGTGACCTTGGTATTACGCCATTACCATCCTTGACCTAAATCATGGCCCCCATAATGGTGTGTGCGCATCTAGATAAGTCTTTTGTGAGTAGGAGGTTTCATGGCGGCCATCGATGCGTCCTTGTCAGTTGGCGTGGCTGTACTCGATGATGATCATCAGAGCCTGATCGCACTGATCGACAAGCTGGGCGATGTCCGCACATACAAGGATACTCGCCTTCTCAGCGCGCAGGTGGCGGATTACTTGCACCTACACTTCATGCGCGAGGAAGGCCTGCTTGAGGCCTATCGCTGGGACGGTCTGGCGGCGCACCGCCGCGAGCACGCCGAATTCGAGCGGCGGCTGCACGAGCTGACCGAGACGCTGACCCCCGAAAACCATGGCACTTTCGCCGCCGAACTGCGCGATACCCTGACCGCGTGGCTGACCGCCCATGTCAAGGGATCGGACCAGCAATAC
Organism: Pseudomonadota bacterium; assembly: GCA_023437865.1. Taxonomy (GTDB): domain Bacteria; phylum Pseudomonadota; class Alphaproteobacteria; order Rhodospirillales; family Magnetospirillaceae; genus Magnetospirillum. The sequence goes on from JAEZFE010000271.1 coordinate 5,234, forward strand.
AAGGCGCACATGGCGCGCGCCTGCACGCCCTCGCCCGCCAAGCGGCTGCTGACGTTGAGCAGCCTGCGTATCTCGGTGCTGCTGCCTGCCCTGCTGATCGCCCTGGCCCTGCCCATGCTGGGCTCCACCGGCATGTTCCTGTTGGACAATTGGCAGGCGCGGCAGATGGCATCCGACACCGCGCTTAACAACGCCACTTCCGACCTGCTGCTGGATGCCGCCGGCCATTGGGCGGTCGAGCGCGGCCGCACGAACGTCGCGCTGAGCGCACCGCTCGAGCAGGTCGCGGCTCACCGGGCCGAGATCGTCAAGCGGCGCGAG
>JAEZFE010000369.1 GCA_023437865.1 Pseudomonadota bacterium
GGGCGATGGTGACCTGACGGATGTTATGGGCCATCTTGACCGCCTCGGTCGCCGGGATGGAATCGGTGATGACCAGCTCTTCCAGCGGCGACGACGTGCCGCGGGCGACCGCGCCGCCCGACAGCACGCCGTGGGTGACGTAGGCCGAAACCGACACGGCGCCGGCCTTCATCAGGGCCTCGGCGGCGTTGCACAGGGTGCCGGCGGAATCGACAATGTCGTCGACCATGATGCAGCGGCGGCCCTTGACGTCACCGATGATGTTCATGACTTCGGACACGCCGGCGCGCTCGCGGCGCTTGTCGATGATGGCCAGATCGGCGTCGATGCGGCTGGCGATGGCGCGGGCGCGCACCACGCCGCCGACGTCGGGCGACACGATCATGACGTTCTCGTAGCGGGCGCGGATGTCGTTCACGAACACCGGCGCGGCATACAGATTGTCCAGCGGAATATCGAAGAAGCCCTGGATCTGGCCCGAGTGCAGGTCCAGCGTCACCACGCGGTCGGCGCCGGCGGTGGTGATCAGATTGGCGACCAGCTTGGCCGAGATCGGCGTGCGGGGGCCGGACTTGCGGTCCTGGCGGGCATAGCCGAAATAGGGAATGACCGCGGTGACGCGCCGGGCCGAGCCGCGCTTGAGCGCGTCGAGCGAGATCAGCAGCTCCATCAGGTGGTCATTGGTCGGATAGCAGGTCGACTGGATCACGAAGACGTCCTCGCCGCGGACGTTCTCGTGGATTTCCACGAAGACCTCCATGTCCGAGAACCGCCGGATCGAACCCTTGGTGATGCCGATATTGAGGTATTCGGCAATCGCTTCCGCCAGGGGACGATTGCTGTTGCAGGCGAGAATCTTCATGGTGCGTGTACCTGTATGCGCGAGCTTCGAGACGGACCGGGACCCATGCTGGCGCGACCGTTCTTATCCGGGCCCATCGGGGGCATCGGACCTTTTCGCGCCTTATTTTTTCCGCTTTCTCGAACCGGCCCTCGTATATCAGCCGGCCTCATTTCTGTAAACTGCCTTGGGTTACTTGTGCGGAGCAGGGGCGTTATCCGCCCGGATGACGTCGGCCAGCCCAGCGGCCCCGCCTTCGGCGATGTCGCGCGCCATCGCCCCCCACGAGCCCGACAGGCGCCCGCGCGGCACCGCGCCCTGCTGGCCGATATTGCCCAGCTCCACACCATCCTTGGCCCTTTTCAGGATCCAAGCCACGGTCACCGTGTCTTCGCCGGGCAGGCCGGGAGCCACCGTCACCTTGCCCTCGACCATATAATCGGCATTCTCGTCCTTGACGAGGAGCGTGCTCCCATCGAGTGCGCGCCGGATCGCCAAGGTTAGGGCTTTGTCTCCATCGCCCGGCAAACCGCGCAACGGGATAACGGTCACACTTGGCCTTTTGTCGGCGGCGGCGGTCTCGACCGGGTTGACCGGCTGCGCGTCGGGGTCGGCCAGCGGCTGGGCCAGGCGGGTGGCGGTGTCGGCGGCGGCGCGCTTCAGCAGCACCGGCGTCGGGTTGGTCAGCAGGGATTTGGGGATCGCCTGCAGCGTGGTGGCGGCCGGGGTGCCGTCGGGGCCCTTCAGCGTCCAGCGCACCGCCAGCACCTTGGGGCTGTCCTCGATGGTGCCCTCGATCACGTGGCCGAAGGCGGGGCCGCTCTGGACCAGGGCGGGAACCTCCTGCTCCTCCAGCGCCTTGACCAGGGAATCGGCCAGCAGCGGGCCCATCTCGCCGTCCAGCGGCCGCACGGTGACCGCGCGCGTCAGCTTGGGTCGCGCCAGGCTGGAAATGTCGCCCTCGTGGCGAAACGGCTGGGGGATGTCGCCGCAGGCGGCGGTGGCGGCCACCATGCCGAGGACGGCAAGAGCGCGGCGGATCACCCGGCGCCTCCGACGATGGCGACGCAGGTCACCAGCATGCCGAACAGCGAGAAGGCCAGCAGCATGTACAGATACGGCACGGTTCAGCGCTCCAGCATGATCACCGACAATTGGCGGCCGTAATCGGGCTCGCGGCGTAGCGTGGTGCGGCGGTAGCTGAAAAAGCGCGCCTCGTCGCGGCAGGTGTCGGCGGGCACGCGGGTGACGTCCTGCACCCCCAGGCGCGACAGCTTGCGCGAGACATAGCCAGGCAGGTCGAACAGGTAATGGCCGTCGCGGGAACTGGGGGCGAAGAAGTCACGGTTGACGGGGTCCTCGGCCAGGAACGGCGCCGGGAAGTCCGGCCCGACCTCGTAGGAGCGTTGGCCGATGCACGGGCCGATGGCGGCGACGATGTTCTTTTTCTTGGCCCCCAGCTCGGCCATCTTGTCGAGCGTGTTCTCCAGCACGCCGCCGATGGCGCCCTTCCAGCCGGAATGGGCGGCGGCGACGATGGTGCCGCGGCGGTCGGCGAACAGCACCGGCGCGCAATCGGCGGTCAGGATGCCGAGCGCCAGCCCCGGCGTGGTGGTCACCATGGCATCGGCCACCGGGCGGTCCGCGTCGGGGAAGGGGGCATCAACCACCACCACGTTGGGAGTGTGCTGCTGGTAGACGGTGACCAGCGCCTCCGGCGGCTGGTCCAGCATGGCCATGGCGCGGGCGCGGTTCTCGGTCACCGCCGCCGCGTTGTCCTGGGAGCCCGGCCCGCAATTCAGCGACGCGTAGATCCCCTGCGACACGCCGCCCTCGCGGGTGAAGAAGGCGTGGCGGATGTGGTTGACTTCGTTGAGGGCTGACAGGGTGATCATGGAATCCCTTTACGACACGAAGCCGGGCGGTGCGGGCAGCGCCGGATGCGCCAGGGCTAGCGCCTTGAACAGGGTGCCCATTTCGGCAGGGTCGATCAAGCGGCGCAACTGGCCGGCGATGTCGGCGGAAATCTTTGGCCCGGCATTAGCGGCCAGCATGGCGGCGCGCGACTGGATGCCCAGGCTGTGCAGGAATTGCCCCTGCGGCACCGGCCCCCAGGCGCGAGCCGGGATGGCGGCGCTGGCCAGGGCCTCGAAATCCACATGGGCGGTGAGGTCGGCGGTGCCGGGTTGGTCCAGCAGCGGATGGAAGCGGTGGCGCTTGACCGCCTGAAGGGTGTCGCCCACCGCCGAGAACGGGTGGCCGTAATCGATGATCAGCGCGACGCCGATCTCGCGGCCCAGCCGCTGGCCGATGGCTGTGGCGAGCGCGCGGCCCTGGGGGCAGGTTTCCGCGATGGAGCCCTCGGCGGCGGCCAGCACCTCGGCGGGCAGGTCGGGGGTGGTTTCCGGCCCCGGCACGAAGGCGAAGCCGTCGTCGCCCAGCCCCACCATGCGCTCGCGCCAGACGCCGTTCTGCTTTTCGAACTGGCGGATGGGCAGGGCGTCGAACAATTCATTGGCGACCAGCAGCAGCGGGCCGTCGGGCAAATCCTCGAAACGTTCGCACCAGCGTACGTCGCGGCCCTGCAGCGTCTGCTGCTGACGCGCTCGCAGCCGGGGGCTGGTCTCCACCAGCCACACGTCCAGCGCCTTCATGAA
>JAEZFE010000385.1 GCA_023437865.1 Pseudomonadota bacterium
TCACTGGAGAGCACGACCGGGTTACGCCCGTGGCCCTGGTTGCGGAATACGAACGTGCGCTGAAGGCACCGATGAAGCGCTCGGTCGTCTTGAAGGACACAGGTCATTTCGCCTTCTTCACGCACCCCGACCGGTTTTCCGCAGCCGTCATCGACGCCATCAAACAAGTGCAGGCGGGCGGGTGCCCCTGAAGAGCGTTGGCGCATAAATCGGCGATCGCAAGCCGCGCCGAGAACGTCTGGCCGTCTGCGTGCAACCGCCTGCACTCGGCCTTGACTCTAATCCGCCCCCTCGCCCGTCCGCGGGCTCCACACCGTGCCGCCGGCACGGGCGAGCCAGGACCAGCATTCCTCGATACTGTCCAGGCGGAAGGTGGCGGCGGTTTCGCGCGGGGGGCCGACCAGGACTGATAGGCCGCCCATGTCGTTGGCGGCCTTGAAGCCGTATTCATCGGTGACGTCGTCACCCACGAAGACGGGACGCCGGCCGGCGAACGGCGCCTGAGCCATGAAAGTGCGCAACGCACTGCCCTTGTCGGCGCCCTGGGGCTTGATCTCGAACACCATCTTGCCGGCCAGCAGCGTAAAGCCGGGATGGGCGGCCAGTATCTCCTCGACGGCTCTGCGGGCCACCGGCTCCAGGTCGGGCGCCTGGCGGTAATGCAGGGCAACCGCCACCCCCTTGTCTTCCAGCAGCAACCCCTGACGCTCGTCGGCCAAGCACGACAGCCGCGCACGAATAGCGTCGATTCCCTCCGGCACGTTCAACCGGTGCAAAGTACCGGCGGCGTCGCGGCACTCGATGCCGTGCAGGCCGGCTGCCGGCGGGTCGAACGGCGCCAGCAATCCGCGCACGGCATCAAGCGTGCGCCCCGAGACCACGGCCAAGGCGCCGTCCACTTTCGCCGAAAGCCGCATCAGCATGCCGGGCAGTTCTTCGGGGACCTGCACCGCCAACGGCGTGGGCGCGATGGGCACCAGGGTGCCGTCCAGATCTAGGAACCACGCCCAGCCGGATTCGCCCTCGGGGGGCTTGGGGAGATCGTGTGTCATGCGTCCCTAGGTAGGGAGCGCCGGGCCAGGGTCAATCCGCCCGAACGGTCCGCGCCGGCTTGCCCCAGTCCGCCCGCCGCAACTGGTACTCGGCCAGGCGCGCCTTGCGGTAGGCTTCGGCAATCCGCTTGGCCTCGTCCTGACCGGCGACCTTCTGCACCTTCCATTGCTCGCGCATCTCGTCGATGGCCGGCGAACTGGCGGGGCGCGGCCCCTGGGGCGGCATGACAGCCGGCTTGCCGGGGCCCACCGGGCTGAGATTGGCGATGGCCTTGGCGCTGCCGCCGCCACTCCACACCTTCATCAGCTTCGCCCGGTAGGTGGCGGCCAGGCTGGGGGTCTGGGAATGATAGTACGACGCAGCCGTGGGCCAGTGGCTGGTGGCGCCGAACAGGCCTTTGAGGAAGCGCGCCGCGTAGCCTACGTTGCTGGCCGGCTCGAACGCCTCCTCCAACGAGGCAAAGGCCGAACCGTGATACATCAGGTTGACCTGCATGCATCCCACATCGATGTTCTTGATTCCGCGCGCCTTGAGCTTCTTGACCTCGGCCACCGCTTCGGCCTTGGTGGGGAAATATCTGCCCTCGCCTTCCGCCATCACCGTCCACGGCCAGGCAAGAACTGCCTTGCTTTCGGGGTCGTAGCGGCCCGATTCGACCAGACTGATGGCGTCAAGCAATTGCGGCGGAATGCCATACGCCGTCTCGGCCTTGGCCACCTCGGACGCGCACAGCGCCTGGGTCGGCAAAGCCGGCATGGCGCGGGCGGAAGCGCCCGGCACTAAGGCCGCCAGCGCTGCCAACATTGCGATCCGTCTGTAACCCGCCGCCACGATGGCCATTCCCTCCAGGGTGCCTGCCTGGGGATAGTTGCACACCATATGCCATTACCGCCACCCCGGCGGGCGCCTCTCCCACATGACAGACCTGCGTACCCCAAAAGGCGCGACGCACCGCCATTTCGGCCAAGGCCTATTACTTCCGCATGCTTTTTCCCTTGCAACGCAGCAAACGAAGCCGTATCTATTGCAGTGCAGCAAACGGATTGTCATCGACGGTCCACTTGCTGCCTTTCTTGGACGTTTCCTCCCTAAACTTGAGCCCCAGCCTCGTGCTGGGGCTTTTTTTTCGCAAAATCAGTTACTTAAGGAATACCGGCAAAGCCGGTCGGAGCGACGTTGGCAGGCAATCGCGCTCTTCCGCAGGCCACACCCACGCATCTGCGAGTGCTGCGAGGTTGCCGATCGGTAAGAGATCAACCAGCACCTCCACCCCCTACGTGTAAACCTTCTAACCACCTTGGCATGCCGCATTGCAGCATTTGGGCTTGGGCTTGATGCCTGCCCGCCCGGCAGCCGCCCCCTCCTCCGTTCTCCGTCACGCGAACCAAGGTGCCTGTGTTGCGTTTGGATGAAATCACGCACCATTCTTGCCCTGAGGTCGGGCCGCTTTTTCCGCCCCGTGACGGGCTTACCCCTCATGCGCGGACGAAAACGCCTTGACTTGGAAGGGGCTCCGAGCCACTCCGTAAGCGGTATTCCATTGGCGGGAAGGACGAAGAATGCGCCGTGTCGCGCCCCCCGAGGTGAGGTCTCTCGCCGACGATGTCGAGAGCATCCGTTATGGCCTCACCAGCCACCTGCTCTATTCCGTCGGCAAGGAGCCGGTCAACGCCACCGCGCGCGACTGGTTCATGGCTGCCGCTTATACCGTGCGCGACCGCGTATCCGAGCGCTGGATGCCGACGCTCAATCGCTATTACGAGCAGGACCAGAAGCGCGTCTACTATATGTCCATGGAATTCCTGATCGGCCGCACGCTGGTCAATTCCATGATCAATCTCGGCATCTACGATCAGTTCCGCTCGGCGATCAATGAACTGGGCCTGGATTTCGA
>JAEZFE010000436.1 GCA_023437865.1 Pseudomonadota bacterium
GTCTTCGGCATGCCCAAGGAGGCCATCGCCCTGGGCGCCGCCCAGAAGGTGGTGTCGCTGTCTGCGGTGACCGGCGAGATCATGCGCGCAGCCAGGGCCTGGGGGACGGAGAGGCTGGCATGACCACGCGGCCAGACCTGCCGGCACGGCTCAGCGAGGTGGGAGAGCTGCTGGACGGCCTTCACCGGCCGACCGAACACGCCTTCCTGGATTACGGCGACGTGCTGTCGCGCGCCGTGACGATCCTGCAGACCGCCGGCGGCAACCTGGAGGCGCTGGGCGGGCGGCTGTCGGGCGACGAAGCCCGTGCCACCTCGGCACGGTTGGGCGACGCGGTGCAGCAGGTCATCGCCCTGGCCGAGCGCCGCAGCAGCAAGGGCAATGCCTTGGCCGCGCTGGCCGGCAAGGCGCACATGGTAGCCGCCCAGGTGGACATGCTGCGCAAGATCGTCGGCGAGGTGGGGCTGCTGTCCATGAACGGCAAGATCCAGGCCTCCTACCTCTCCCAGTCCGGCACCGAATTCAACGTGTTCACTGTGGAGATCGCCCGGCTCGGCGACCTCGCATTGGCAACCATCGACAAGACGTCGGCGCGGCTGACACATCTGCGCAAGGGCATCCAGGAGGCCCAGAGCGAGACCACCAGTTTTGAACGCCGCAACGACAAGGAACTGGATCTGGTCCTGCGCCGCCTGCAGCACGGTATGCAGACCATGGCCGACCGCCGCGACGGTGCGATCCGCTCCGCCGTCGAGGTGTCCCAGCGCTCCGCCCAGGTGGCCACGCGAATCGCGGGAGCCATCGGCGAAATGCAGATCAACGACATCGCCGCCCAGCGTATCGCCCATGTGTCCACTGCACTGGAGTTGGTGGCCCGGCTGTTGGACGAAGGCGCCGCCGCCGAGTATCCCTGGCTGGAACCAATGGACGAAGGCCGCAGGCAGATTCTGGCCGGGGTCGTGCTGCGGCTGCAGGCGACCCAAATTTCCCGCACGCGTGAAGAATTCTGCGATCGGGTGGCGCAACTGGCCGAACACATGCGCAGGCTGGCGCACGAGGCTGGCGAAGTCTCGGCCCTGGCGGTGCAGGTCTTTGCCGGCAACCAGGCCGGCAGCGCCTCGTTCGTCGGGGAGCTGGCGCAAGATATGGCGGCCGCCCGCGACCTGCTGCGTCAGGGCGATCAATCCCGCCACGCCCTGCGGCAGCTGATGGAGGCCATGGCCGCCGACTTCTCCTCCATGGCGGTGGATCTGCGGGCCATCCAATCCCTAGACGCCGACATGCGGATCATGGGGCTGAATGCCACCCTGAAATGCGGCCGCCTGGGCGGGCGCGGCCTCGCTTTGGGGGTCATCGCCCATGAACTGCGCGCCTGTAGCCGGCGCACCGAGGAACAGGCCCGGCGGCTGTCCGCGGCGCTGACCGAGTCCATGGACCTGGCCGGCACCCTGGCGGACGGCGCTAATGCCCACCTGGAGGCGCTCAGCCTGGCCGCCTGCCAAGCTATGGAGGCATCGCTGCAGGCGCTGGGCACCTTGGGCACCGCCATCGAGGAATCGTTCACCGCGCTGCGCGCCGGCATCGACCAGGTGGCCGGAGACCTGGAAGCCGCAGCCGGACGAATGTCAATCGGACGGGAGGTGGGGACGGTTCTCGAACGGGCGGGCACGGTGATCGAAGCCCTGGCGGCGGAGATTGATCCCGGCCGGGGCGACCCGCAGGAAGTTCGCCACGAGGTAGAGATGCTGCTGCGCGCGCACTACACCATGGACAGCGAACGGATGGTGCATGGCCTGTTCGACGACAGCATGCCGGACACGGCCTCAACGCCACCATCGCCCCCACCCGGCGGCATGGACTCTCTGGAGGACTGCTTTCTATGACGGGCATGGGAGCGACACGCACTCTGCAACAGATGGACCTCACGAAGGAATTGGACAAAACCCTCGACAATGTCCGCGCGGGTGGACCCGGCATGGCGCTGATGTTAGTGGGGCTGGGGCGCTTGGACTTCATCGACCGGAACCTCGGGTTCGCCGGCGGCGACGCGGTGCTGGACGATGTCCTGCACCTACTCAAGAGCATCGGGCCCGACTGCTCGGTGTTCACCCTGCGCGACGCCCGCTATGCGGTCATCATCCCCTGTGACGATTCTGCGGCAGCGATCAATTTGGCCCATCGTCTGGTGGCGTTGTGTTCCTGTCCCCATCGCGTCGGCGACTTCGAGATATTCGCTCCGCCGTTTATCGGCGTGGCGATGATCCTGCCCACCTATGAAAACGGCGGCGCGGTGCTTCGGGATGCGCTGCTGGCCATGGACGAGGCACGCCATTCGCACCTGGGTACGGCCCGCCTCTATACCGACGGCAGGCAGGACAGCGACCGCCGCCTTCATCTGGAAAACGACATGCGGTCGGCCTTCGAGACCGACCAGTTCCACGTGGTCTATCAGCCGCTGATGAGTTTGGCGTCACCGGGCGATATCGAGCTTCTGGGGTTCGAAGCGCTATTGCGCTGGACCCATCCCCAATTCGGCCCCGTCCCGCCCGACCACTTCATTCCAATCGCCGAAGAATGCGGCCTCATCCAGGGACTGGGGCAATATGTCCTGTGGACCGCCTGTCGCCAGCAGGTGACCTGGGCGGCGGCCACCGGCCGCCAGATCGCCGTCAGTGTCAACGTATCGCCGATCCAGCTGATGGCGGCCGGCATTGAGGAGGCCATTGCCGAGGCCGTAACCGAAACCGGCATCGATCCCAAATACCTGAAATTGGAAGTCACCGAGACGGCCCTGGCCGTCAACCCGCGGGTCCTGGCGGACAAACTCAAGCGCATCAAGGAGATTGGCGTTTCCGTCGGCGTCGACGATTTCGGCTCGGGATATTCGTCGCTGGGACAGTTGGACCTGTTCGGTCTGGACTTCATGAAGATCGACAAAAGCCTGATCCAGCGCCTGGGCCCGGGTGAACGCCAGACCGAACTGGTTCGTCTGGCCACCGCCTTGGCCCAGCATCTCGGCATGTTTGTGGTGGCGGAAGGAATCGAGGACCAGGAGCATCTCGACGCCCTCATGAGGCTGGGCATCGACGTGGGCCAAGGCTACCTGTTCGACCGGCCGCTACAGCCGCACCAGGCTGCCCAATGGCTGACGGTCGGGAAATGGCAGGCAAGGTAGCCAAAAGCACAGACGCGGACAGACAAACAGCCGTCCATGATCTCTCGGTAAGCCATTGTTCTCGTTTGGTCTGATCTGACTGTTTTAATACCGACCCCACACCCCTTCAGCCCAACCAGCGACCTGACATCGCTAAATTTTCCCGCTTCCACCACCGTGAGCACGGTGTGCCCTGTCGCCGAAATGCGACCGTGTGGGACATCGCATCGCCACCAAGACGCGCGTCGACTTTCCGTTTGGGCAGGCAGGATCGCTTTCTATGGCGTGGCCCAGATGTCATGGTCGCGCGGCGCGCCTTGACATTAAGCGCGCAATAGGCACCCTGCGGCCGATATGCCATTAGTCTATAACAGGGGCGGATCTGGCGACGGACGGAGACGACGGCATGCGTTGAACCGTCCGCCGCCTTGGCTCCGTCCGACCCCTGCCTGGAGTCCACGATGAAAGAAGGCTATTTCCCGAAATGGGAGCTTAAAGCCGGGGGCATGGTCGCGCCTGACGAGCGCTTGCCCTGGGGCCAAACCATTATGCTGGGCATCCAGCATGTGGTCGCCATGTTTGGCGCCACCGCCTTGGCGCCGATCATCATGGGCTTCGATCCCAACGTGTCGGTGTTCTTCTCGGGCATCGGCACGCTGATCTTCTTTTTCCTGACCGGCGGCCGCGTTCCCAGCTATTTGGGCTCCAGCTTCGCCTTCATCGCCGTGGTGCTGGCGGTGACCGGCTATTCCGGCAGCGGCCCCAACCTGAACATTCCGCTGGCGCTGGGCGGCATTGTGGGCGCCGGCGCCCTGTACATCCTGATCGGTGTGATCGTCTCGTTCGTCGGCTACGCCTGGGTGGAAAAATTGATGCCGCCGGTGGTCACCGGCGCCGTGGTGGCGGCCATCGGCCTCAACCTGGCACCGCTGGCGGTCAAGGCGGTCAGCACCTCGGGCTTCGACGTCTTCATCGGTCTGAGCACAGTGCTGATGATCGGCCTGGTGGCCATGCGCGCTCCCGGCTCGGCGCGGCGCCTGCCGATCCTGTTGGGCGGCCTGGGCGGCTATGCGTTGTATCTGGTCTGCGCCAACCTGTTGGGCATGGCCAAGCCCATCGACTTTTCCGCCGTCGCCAACGCCGCCTGGATCGGCCTGCCGCATTTCGTCGCGCCGGTCTTCGACAGCGCGGCGATCGGCATGATCGCTCCGGTCGCCATCATCCTGGTGGCCGAGAATCTGGGCCACATCAAGGCCATTGGCGGCATGAGCGGCCGCAATCTCGACCCCTTCATGGGCCGCGCCTTCATCGGCGACGGACTGGCGACCATCGTATCCGCCTTCGGCGGCGGCACCGGCGTCACCACCTATGCCGAAAACATGGGCGTGATGGCGGCCACCCGCATTTTCTCGACCCTGCTGTTCGTGGTGGCGGCGTTATTCGCCATCCTGCTGGGTTTTTCGCCCAAGTTCGGCGCACTGATCATGACCATTCCCGGTCCGGTCATCGGCGGCCTGGAGTTGGTGGTGTTCGGCCTGATCGCCGCCACCGCCGGGCATATCTGGGTGGAGAACCGTGTAGATTTTTCCAACACCCGCAACTTGGTGACGGTGGGCGTCACCCTGACCGCGGGCGCGGGCAATCTGGTGGTGAACCTGGGGCCGCTGACCCTGGGCGGCATCGGTACGGCCACCTTCGGTGCCATCCTGCTGTACCAACTGCTCCGCCAAAAGGAAGACTGACATGACCCTTAAAGAGCGCTTCCCCAACTTGCACGTGCTGGATCACCCGCTGATTCAGCACAAGCTGACCCACATGCGGAACAAGTACACCTCGACCAAGACGTTCCGGCAGTTGCTGCGCGAGATTTCGCTGCTGATGGGCTACGAGATCACCCGCCACCTGCCGCTCTCGCAGGAAGAGGTGGAAACCCCGCTGACCAAGTGCATGGCGCCGGTCATTGCCGGTAAGAAGCTGGCAGTGGTGCCGATCCTTCGTGCAGGCGTCGGTATGGCCGACGGCCTGCTGGATCTGCTGCCGTCGGCCCGTGTCGGCCATGTGGGGCTGTACCGCGACCACGAAACCCATCGCCCGGTGGAGTACCTGATCAAGCTGCCCGAGCCCGAAGGACGCCTGTTCATCCTGACCGACCCCATGCTCGCCACCGGCTACAGCGCCGTGCATGCGGTCGATGCGCTGCTCAAGCGCGGCATCGCCGCCGAGAACGTTCAGTTGATGGCGCTAGTCGCGGCTCCCGAAGGCCTGCAAGTGTTCTTTGACCACCACCCGGGCATCCACGTCTATGTGGCATCGGTGGACGAGCGGCTGAACGAAAACGACTACATCGTTCCGGGTCTGGGTGACGCCGGCGACAGGCTGTTCGGAACCAAGTAGCACATTGCCCCATTGATCGGCGGCGCGGCGCTGCTGCCCCCTATAGCCCGCAGGAAAAAAGCCGCGCCACCAACGACGGCGTTTGCCCGGGAGGCCTCTTCGTCATGGCGGCGCCCTAGCTCCAGGGTCAGGGTGGATTACAGTCTCGTGTCGAGAACCACCTCTGCCCTCGCCAGATCCACAGGCGTGTCGATGTCGAGCAGTATACCGGCATCATCCGTCTCGACTTCCCGGGCTCCGAACGCCGCGACCACGGTGCGGGCGCCCTTGTCACCGGTCAATGACGTCAACGCGTCGGCGCAAATGGCGGCAAAGCCCACCGGGTGGCCGCGCCGGCCCTTATGGCTGGGCACAGCCACGGGCGACTCCGCCAACGCATCGGCCACGGCGCGGATGGTCGCGGGCGCGACCAGCGGCATGTCGCCCGGAAGAATGAGCCAGCCCGGGGCATCGCGGGTGGCGCGCACCGCTGCGGCGATCGAACCTCCCATGCCGTCGGAATCACCGGCGAACAGGTGGCAAGCAAGCCCACTCGCCTGCACCGCCTCCAGGGTCCTGCATAGAACAGTCTTGCCGGCCAAGTCGGCGTCCAGTTTGTGGACCTGACCGCCAGCGGCGCGAAAGCGCCTTCCTTGGCCCGCCGCCAGCACGATGACAACGGCACCGCTCATTCCGCCGCCTCGGCGCGAGGCGCCCGGTAATCATGTGTTTGGACGACCGGGACACCGTTGCGGATGGCGGTCATCTCGGCAAGTACCGCGATGGCGATCTCCGGCGGGGTGCGGGCGCCGATATGGAGGCCGACGGGACCGTGCAGCCGGGCAATCTCCTCGGGCGAGAGGTCGAACAGCGCCAGCCGCTCGCGCCGTTGGGCGGAATGGGCCCGCGAGCCGATGGCACCCACGTAGAAGGCCGGGGTTTTCAACGCCTCCATC
>JAEZFE010000445.1 GCA_023437865.1 Pseudomonadota bacterium
GCCTCAGCCATTTCATGAACTGGCTGGCGGTCACCGGGCGGCTGCCGGAGGAGCGGGTCGGCTGAGCTTACTCGGGAGCCGGGCCGTTGAAGAAATTCAGGACGGTGTCCGGGCGACGTTGTCCCAAACAGTGCGCCATGGGAACAGCGTGGGGTCCTGGAACATGACCACGCGGGACGGGTCGGGACCGGTGATGGGCTGGCCGTCTTCCAGCAGGCTTCCCCGCGTGGGCGCCTCCAGACCGGCCACCAGCCGCAACAGGGTGGACTTGCCGCAGCCAGAGGGGCCGAGCAGGGCCACGAACTCGCCCGGCTCGGCGCGAAAGGTAACTCCGTCGAGCACCGGCAGCGCTTGGCCATCGAGGTTGAAGCTATGACTGACGCCTTGCACGGTCAGCGCCATGCCGGCGGCGGGCTCGTGCTTGAGAGCGGGCGCTACCATCGAACCATCCCCTTCTGCCAGGCAAGCAGGCGGTCACGCCCCTTGAACAGCAGGGTGACGAGCCCCGAGCACATCAGCGCCATGACCAGCAGCGCGCCATACATGTTGCCGTAGGCGCCCCAGCCCTGGGCCCATTGCATGTACCAACCCAAGCCCGCCTTCACGCCCAGCATCTCGGCCACGACGATGACGGCGAAGGACGAGCCCAGGCCCATGAACAGGCCGACGAAGACGTGCGGCATGGCCGCAGGGATGGCGACCTTGAACACCATGAAGCGCGGGCGGGCGCCCAGCGTGCGGGCCACGTCGTAATAGGCGGAGCTGACGCCGGCGACCCCCGACCAGGTCAGGATGGCGACCGGAATGCCCGACGCTAACGCCACCAGGAACACCGAGGCGCTCCAGCTGGTGGGAAAGGCGAAGAAGGCGATGGGCAGCCAGGCCGTGGCCGGCAGCGGCCCGATCAGCCGCAGCACCGGATGCCCCCAATAGGCCACCAGCTTCGACCAGCCCAGGCCGACACCGGTGACGAAGCCCAAGGCGGCGCCGATGGCATAGCCGGTGAGCAGCAGGCGCAGCGAGTGCAGCACCGAGAAGCCCAAGGTCTGCCAGTCGTCGAGGTAAACTTCGAGCAGGCTCTGCGGCGGATGGAAGAACGGGCGCAGCAGCCAGTCGGTCTTGGCGGTAACGATTTGCCAGACGGTGATCGCTACCGCCAGCGCCACCAGCCAGGGGCCGAGATGGCGCAGGCGGGCCGAGAAGCGCGGCACCAGCTGGTCCACCGCGACGGCCACCGCCAGCAAGGCGGTCACGCCCGCCAACAGGTAAGCCAGCTCGGTGGTGCGATCCCACGTCTCGGCATCGGGCCAGGCGATGGTCAGCGCCGCTGCTCCCGCCCAGGCCAGGGTGGCGGCGAACCCGGTGCGCCAGAGGCCTGGGGCCGAAGCCCCCTCCTCCGCCGCCGGGATGGCCTCCGCCACCTCCACGGTGTGGTTCATGCGCGCCTCCTCAGACGACATCTTCGGTGATCTTGGCGGCGAACTTCACCGGGTCGGTGGACGGCTTGATGACGTTGATCTTCTGCAGCTCCTTGACGTAATCGGCCAACTGGGTGCGCAGGTTGTCGCCCAGCGGATGGACGTAGTGGGTATGGGTCTTGAGGAGCTGGATAAGGTCGTCGCGCGTCGCGTTGGCCACGTAGGGCAGATAGACGTCCACCGTCGCCTCGGGATGATGGGCGGTCAGGTCCTGAGCCTCCAGCAGCGCCTTGGTGATGGCGGTGGCCGCCGCGCGGTCTTCCTTGATCAGACGGTTGCTGACGCCGATCAGGCAGCACACGCGCTCGGCATATTCGCCGCTCAGATTGGTGGCGATCTCGGTCAGCTTGTCGTTCTTGAGGAAGCGCCAGGTCTCCGGGTCCTGATGGGCCAGCGCCTGGGCCTCGCCCTTGTCGATGGCGGCGGCCAGCAGGTCGCCGGGGAACACCTTCCACTCGACGTCCTTGTTGGGGTCGATGCCGCGCTTGCCCAGCAGCACGGAGAAGAAGTTCTTGGCCGGGCTGCCGATATCGGACACGGCGATGACCTTGCCCTTCAGGTGCTCGAGCTTGGTCACGCCCTTGGTCTTGTCACCGATCAGGCGCAGGCAGCCGCCATGGGTGCCGCCGGTCAGCTTGACGTCGAAGCCCTGTTCCAGCGGCTTCAGCCAGCGCAGCGCCATGCCCACCGAGGTATCCACCTTGCGGGTGGACAGCGCCTCCAGCAACTGGTCAGTGGTGCCGGCGAACTTCACCAGCTCGACGTCGAGGCCATGGCGTTCGAAGATACCGAGATGCTTGGCGGCGGCCACCGGCGACAGGCAGGCGGCATTGACGAACCAGCCCAGCTTGATGGGCTTGAGCGAGCCCTGGGCGCGGATGATGGAGGGGGCGGCGAAGGTCAGCGGCACGGCGGCGCCGGCGGCGGCAGCCGCGCCGAGAAAGGTGCGGCGGGAAATACCGGTGGAATTGCTCATTACTCTCTCCGTCTATCGATTTGTAGCCTTTTCGGGCGCACTTATTCCGCGCCGGGGGGGCGCTCACGCCGGACGCGTCACCACGCCGCCGGGATTGTCGGTGATCGCCACGGTCTCGAAGTACTCAATGTCGGGATAGGTGCCGTAGCGGGCGAGGATGCCGTCGAGCCAGGGTCCCTGGTAGAAGCGCTTGGCATCGGCCAGATCCGCCCATTGGTAGACACCGCCGGCCAATCCGGTCTCACTCCAAATGAACTGCTTGCGGATCAGACCCGGCACCTCGCCGAAGCCGGGGGCGATGGCCTCGAAATGGGCGCGGCTGGCCTCGCGGCCGATGGTGGCGGGCAGCCGGTAGCGCACGATGGCGGTGATCATGGGGTTCCCTCTCCCCGGTTGAGCGTGTGGTATTCGGCGTTGGGGATCATGTCGAGCCCATGCGCCATGCGGTTGGTGTAGTTGAAGAACGCCGCGGTATCGCAGATGTCGAAGATGTCCGAATCGACGAAGCCGGCGTCGCGCAAGTCTTCGCGATCGGACTCGCCGACGTCATGGGGCGACACCGTCAGCTTCCACACGAAATCGAGCATGACCCGCTGGCGCGCCGGCAGCGGGGCGACGCGGTAATTCATCACCATCAGCTCGCCAAGCTGCGGATCGCCCGACAGCTGGCGCACCGCCTGACCGTGGGCGACCAGGCAGTAAAAGCAGCGGTTGGCCGAGCTGACGACGACCGCGATCATCTCGCGCTCCAGCTTGGACAGACCCGATTCACCCAGCATCAGCTCATTGTAGAAGCGGGTGAAGGTACGGAACTTCTCGGGCCGGGCGGTATAGGCCTTGAGAACATTGGGCACCAGCGCCAGCTTTTCCTCGCACTTGGCGAAGTAGGCGGCGATGTCGTCGTCCACCCTCTCGGGCAGATCGATGCGGACGATGTGGTTGGGCTGGGGCATCAGATCCGCTCCAGGCCGGCCTGGAGGTCGGCGATCAGGTCGTCGGCATCCTCGATGCCCACCGACAGGCGGACCAGGCTTTCAGTGATGCCGAGCCGGGCGCGCCGCTCTGCCGGAACCGACGCATGGCTCATGGTTACAGGGTGCGCAATCAGGCTTTCGACGCCACCCAGGCTTTCCGCCAGGGTGAACAGCTTGAGCCCGGACAGAAAGCGCCGCACGCCGTCGAGTTCGGTATCCAGTTGCACCGAGATCATGCCACCGAAGCCGTTCATCTGGCGCTTCGCCACCTCGTGCTGGGGATGGCTTGCAAGACCCGGATAGACGACGCGCGCCACCTTGCCGCGCCCCTCCAGCCAGCGTGCGACGGCGAGGCCGTTGGCCGAATGGCGCTCCATGCGCAGGGCCAGCGTCTTCAATCCCCGCAGCGCCAGGTAGGACGGGAACGGGTCGAGCACCGCGCCGATGGCGTTTTGCAGGAAACCAATCTGCTGGGCCAGATGGTCGTCGCTGACCGCCACCACGCCGCCGACGATGTCGGAATGGCCGTTGATGTACTTGGTGGCCGAGTGCAGGACGATGTCGATGCCCAAGCTCAGCGGCCGCTGGATGTGCGGCGAGGCAAAGGTGGAATCGGCCACGGTGAGGATGCCGCGCTCCTTGCCCACTTGGCCGATGGCGGCAAGGTCGGGGACCTTGAGCAGCGGGTTGGTCGGCGTCTCCACCCAGATCAGCCGGGTGGCCGGGGTGATGGCGTCGCGCAGCGCGGCAAGGTCGGTGGGATCGACATAGGAGACCGACAGCCCGGCGGTACGCTTGCGCACCCGCTCGAACAGCCGCCAGGTGCCGCCATACAAATCGTCGGCGGCGACGATATGGCTGTCACTCTCCAGCAGTTCCAGCACGGTCGCCTCGGCGGCCAGGCCCGACGCGAAGGCGAAGGCGTGGGAAGCGCCCTCCAGCTCGGCCACCGCGCGCTCGAAGGCGGCGCGGGTGGGATTGCCCGAGCGGGCATATTCCCACGCGCCCGGCTCGCCCGGCGCGGCCTGCGCGAAGGTGGAGCTGGCGACGATGGGGGGCATCACCGCGCCGGTGGGATCGGCGCGGTGGCCTGCGTGGACGGCGAGGGTTCCGAAGCCGGTCATGCCGCCTTCCTCCGAAGATGGTTCAGGAAATCGATGCGGGTGATGAGGCCGAGGAAGCGGTCGCCATCCACCACGATGGCCACCCGCCCACGATCGAACAGGCGGATCAACTGCTCCACCGGGGTCGAGGGCGACACCGTTTCCAGCCGCGTGACCATGGCGGTCTGCACCGGCGCATCGAACAGGATGTGCCGCTCCTCGACGGCGAGCAGGATGTCGGATTCGTCGATGATGCCGACACAGGTATCACCCAGCAGCACCGGCAGCTGCGACACGTCGTAAAGCTTCATGCGCTTGTAGGCGGTGGCCAGGGTGTCGTCGGGGCTGGCGACCACGCAGGTGCCCTCCTCGTGCCGCCGCGCGATCAGGTCGCGGAGGTCGCCGAAGCTGTCGCGCTTCAGCAACCCCTGATCTTCCAT
The DNA here is from genome assembly GCA_023437865.1 of Pseudomonadota bacterium. Taxonomy (GTDB): domain Bacteria; phylum Pseudomonadota; class Alphaproteobacteria; order Rhodospirillales; family Magnetospirillaceae; genus Magnetospirillum. The sequence continues at coordinate 4,972 of JAEZFE010000445.1, forward strand.
CCAGAAGTCGTTGTACATCTTGCTGAGATACTTGTTGCCGCTGTCGCACACGAGGGTGACGACGTTCTTCGCCTCGGGCTGCTCGCGGCAATAGCGCAGGGCGGCGGCGATCAGCGTGCCCGAGGACGAGCCCACCAGGATGCCCTCCTTGCGCAGCACGATGCGGGCGGTTCCGAAGCTCTCGCCGTCGGGGATGGTGTAGGCCTTGGACACCCGCGACAGGTCGGAGACCGGCGGCACGAAATCCTCGCCGATGCCCTCTACCAGCCACGAACCGGCCTCGCCCACCGCACCCGAGCGGGTGTATTCGGCGAGGATCGAGCCCTGGGGGTCGGCCAGCACGATCTCGGTGGCGGGCGACACGGCGGCGAAGAAGCGCGACAGGCCGGTGATGGTGCCGCCGGAGCCGACGCCGGCCACCACCGCATCCACCTTGCCGCCGGTCTGCCGCCAGATTTCGGGGCCGGTGCCCCGTTCATGGGCCAGCGGATTGGCGGAATTATTGAACTGGTCGGTGTAGAAGGCTCCGGTGGCCCGGGCCAGATCCTCGGCCAGATCCTGGTAATATTCGGGATGGCCCTTGCCGACATCCGAGCGGGTCAGCACCACCTCGGCCCCCATGGCCTTGAGGTGGGCAATCTTCTCGCGGCTCATCTTGTCGGGGATCACGAGGGTCAGGTGATAGCCGCGCCGCGCCGCCACCAGGGCCAGGGCCAAGCCGGTATTGCCGGCGGTGGCCTCGACAATGCGCCCGCCCGGCTTGAGCCGCCCGGCCTGCTCGGCGGCATCGATCATGGACACCGCGATACGGTCCTTGATGGAGCCGGAAGGGTTCTGGCTCTCCAGCTTGACGAACAGGCGGCACGGCCCGGTGTCGATGTTCCTGAGCTCGACCAGGGGGGTGTTGCCGATCTGGGTCAGAAGGTCCGCGTCCAAGGGCATCGCCTCACTCACTCCATCAATTTAGTAGATAATAGATGAAAGCGCCTTGACCGCCCTGTCAAGGCCTATTAGCGTCACATCAACGTTCTTTTTAAGCAAACAACACGGAGGCAATGTATGACGCACCTTGACCGCCTGCGGGCCCTGACACCGCTCTCGGGACATGTCGTGGTGGATGTAGGTTGCGGCACCGGCGGGCTGGTCCGCGCCTTGGCCCAGGCCGGCGCGCACGCCATCGGTATCGAGGCCAACGAACCGCCGCTAGCCGCCGCCAGCGCTCATCCACCGGTGAACGGCGAGCGCTATTTGAAGGGCGAGGGCCAGGCGCTGCCGCTACCCGACGCCTCGGCAGACGTGGTGGTGTTCATCTTCAGCCTGCACCACGTGCCTGTTGCAGCCCAGCGCAAGGCTCTTGCCGAGGCGCGACGCGTGCTTAGGCCGGGCGGCCGCGTCCATGTGGCCGAGCCGCTGGTTATGGGTCCGTACTTCCAGCTACTGCGCTGGGTCGACGACGAGACCGAGGTGCGCGCCGCCGCCCAAGCGGCACTGGCCGATGCTGAAGGCTTGGGGCTGCGGGTGGTGGCCGACGAGTTCTACGACCACGTGGAGGAGTTTGCGGATTTCGAGGATTTCAAGCGCCGCGCCGTCCTTGTTGACCGGGCACGGACCAACGCCCTGGAGCGGGTCGAACCCCATGCCCGCCACGCCTTCCATGCCCACGGCGAAGTGACCGAACGCGGCGTCCGTTTCGTTCAGCCAGTGCGCGTTCTCCATTTCGAGGTTCGACCATGAAGTTTCCACACACCTTCAGCTTGCAGCTCGACACGTTAAGCGCATGCCGGAATTGGCCTGCGGCTTGGCCGGCCTGGCGTTCGGCACCATCCTCGCAATCACCCTGTCGGCGCGCCCTGCTCCGCTGCCCGGCACATACCTTGCCGTCTTCCCTCCGCTCTGGAGCGGCGAGCGCATACTGGGCGCCATCATCAAGGCCAACGCCATCCCAGTCGCCTCGACCACATGGGGCGCCTGGGTCATTCACCTCCCTCCGGGCGGACGACTTCCCCACGCGTTGACAACCAACTCCGAAACACTGCTTGCGCTGACGGGCGCATGCACGACCGCGGACGGGCGGCGGTGATCCGGTGGGGTATCCTGCGCCCGTCACATTGCCGCCAGCTGGCCACCGCCTTCGACATCCTTGGTCAGCGTGCGCAGCAGGGCAAGCCGCCCAACCGCACGCTCCGCCCAATGCTGCGCCTGATGCAACAGCTCCTCGTCGGTCGCGTTCTCGGCGGTGCCAAGCGCCAGTTCGGCGACCTCCTCGGCATCGCGCAATGCCAGGCGCAGAGTTCCACCGATGGGCAGCGCGCCCGGGACAAGCAGGCCGGCTGCGTGCGCGGCCCGCACCGTTAGACTGGCGCCTCCTCCAACCTCCCCTGCCGGCATGGGCATGGCTTTGCGCAACACCGTGGCATCAGCTTCTTGGCCGCAGGCGCCCAGCGCGGCGACCACCAACTCGTCCACCACCTGCGATCCATTCTCCAACCCGGCAACCATGCGCCGCATCTCCTCCAACGTACGCGCCGGACGCGGCGCATCGGCGGGTGGGCGGGCCCGATGGAAAGCGCGACGGCGCAGGCCCTTCAATTGTCTGACGTGCTTCAGTTCCTCACGCGCCAGTGATTCCGCGCGGGCTTGGGTCTGGGCATCCGGGGCAAGGGCGGACAGGTACGAGTAGAAGGTGAAGGCCCGTTCCTCGTTGCGCACCGCGATGCCCAAGGCCGCATAGGGGGTCAGGCTTTCCGGGGCTTCCTCGAAAGTCTCGGGCAATTGCCATGAAAAGCTGGCCGGCTCGGGGGCGGTACGCCCCTCACGCGCAGCCCAGCGGCCAATGCCGGCCTCGTGGTCGCGCTCCATCTCAGCCAATTCGCGGAACGTGGCGGCGAGGTCGGGCTCGCCCTTGCTCTCCATCAGCGCGGCCAATTGCTCGTAGCGCCGGGCCGCCTCGGCCTCCATGCCGACGGCGATGCACATCAGCTCGTCCACCGTATTGATGGCGGCGATGGGATAAACCGGATTGATGACGGGCCGCACGGCGTTCCCCCGGGATCATAGGTCTCGCTGAGTGAACATCCGGATTTTGGCCGGGTGCGAGCCTACCGCCACAGGGATATCCCTAGCGCTCGCGTTGTTTTCCGCCCGTGCTCCGCCAATCGTACTAGGGATGCGTTCGTGCGGTAGGCGTCTACACCTCGGGTATAGCCTAGTGCGCATGGCCCTGTTTGTCGGGCTGTGGGCCGTGCTGGCTGTCCCCGCCGCTTGGGCCCAGTCGCGCCTTGCTCAATCGCGCCTTGCCGAGTTTCTTCCCCAGATACCCCTGGCCGAAATCTATCCCGGCGCCGACCGCCTGGGCGCCCCCGAGGGTCAGCCGGCGGCGGCCCCGGCCTATGCCGGCGACCGGCTGCTGGGCTGGGTGGTGCTGAACACCGATTGGGCGCCGGCCACCGGCTATTCCGGCAAGCCCATCCATGTGGCGGTGGGCGTGGACACCACCGGCAAGATCGTCGGCGGCAAGCTGCTCGAACACCACGAGCCCATCGTGCTGATCGGTATTCCGCAAAAACGCATCGTCGAGTTCATCCAGGGCTATGTCGGCTACGACGTGCTCGCCCACCGCACCGACAAGCGGCCACCGGTGGACATCGTCGCCGGGGCAACCGTGACCGTGGTGGTGATCGGCGATTCGATAACCCGCGCCGCAGCAAAGGCGGTGCGCGCGCATCAGGCGTCCGGGCCACAGGCCGCCCCGGAAGCCGCCAAACGCGCGCTCGACATGAGCCAAGCGGGCACGCGCAGTTGGGATGAATTGCTGGGCGACGGCTCGGTACGCCGGCTGACGCTGTCGGTCGGCGATGTCAATCAGGCCTATGCCAATGACGAGCGTGCCGCCGCCCGCCCGGAACCGGGAGAGCCGGACGAGACCTTTATCGATCTGCACACCGCCCTGGTCAGTGTGCCGGTGATCGGCCGTTCGCTGCTGGGCGAACAGGGCTACGAGGCTTTGCGCCAACGCCTGGAACCCGGCCAGCAAGCCATCATGGTGATGTCGAACGGCATCTATTCATTCCGCGGCTCGGGCTTCGTGCGCGGTGGCCTGTTCGACCGCATCGAGTTGATCCAGGGCGAAAACTCGCTCCGCTTCCGCGACAAGGATTATGAGCGCCTGGCCGACGTGGCCGGCGGCGCGCCCGATTTCCAGGAGGTTGGGCTGTTCATCCTGCCGTCGGGCTCGTCTTTCGACCCGGCGGGCGAGTGGCGGCTGCAATTGCTGGTGTCGCGTGCCGTGGGCGCGTTGGAAAAGGCCTTCCTCACCTTCACCCTGCCCTACCAATTGCCCGAGCGTTATCTGATCCCCGCCCAGGCGCCGCCGGCGCTGACCCCGCCGCCCGCCGCCGAAGCCGCCGCGCAGGCACCCACCGAAGAAGCGCTGTGGCAACGCATGTGGCGGGCCAAGGCGGGCCAGGCCGGTGTGCTGGTGCTGGCGCTGCTGCTGTTGACCGCCGCCTTCTTCTTCCAGGACTGGCTGGTCCGCCGGCCGCGGGTCCTGAAGGCGTTCCGGTTGTCGTTCCTGGCGTTCACCCTGGTCTTCCTCGGCTGGTTCGCCAACGCCCAGTTGTCGGTGGTCAACATCCTGACCATGTCCAACGCCCTCGCCACCGGGTTCAGCTGGGAATTCTTCCTGATGGACCCGCTGATTTTCATTCTGTGGGCGGCGGTGGCGGCGTCACTGCTGTTCTGGGCCCGCGGCGCCTTCTGCGGCTGGCTGTGCCCGTTCGGCGCGCTGCAGGAATTCGTCAGTCTGGCGGCCCGAAAGGCCCGCATCCCCCAGATTACCGTGCCGTGGGCGCTGCACGAGCGTTTATGGCCGATCAAGTACATCCTCTTCCTCGGCCTGTTCGGCTTGGCGCTCTATTCGCTGGCGACCGGCGAGCGCGCCGCCGAAGTCGAGCCCTTCAAGACCGCCATCATTCTTAAGTTCGTACGCGACTGGCCGTTTGCGATCTATGCGCTGCTGTTGCTGGCCGCCGGTCTGTTCATCGAACGTTTCTTTTGCCGCTATCTGTGCCCGCTCGGTGCCGCGCTCGCCATTCCCGCCCGCATCCGCATGTTCGACTGGCTCAAGCGCCACCGCGAATGCGGCAGCCCGTGCCAGCGCTGCAGCAACGAATGCCCGGTTCAGGCCATCCACCCGGACGGCCGCATCAATCCGAACGAATGCATCTATTGCATGCATTGCCAGGAGCTGTACTGGGACGAGCATCGCTGCCCGCACATGATCCAGATCCGCCTCAAGCGTGAACGGCGCGAGGCGATGTCCCCACCCCCCAAGATCGAGCTGCCGCCAAGTACAGGAGGAAACGATGTCCGACCATGATGACGAAACCAGCGGTATGTCCCGGCGCGGCATGTTCAAATTGGCGGCCCTGGCCGGCGTCGGCGGCGCGGCGCTGGCGACCGGCATGGGCAAGCTGTTGCCGGGCGAAGCCAACGCCCAGCAGCAGAAGCCGCAGGAAAAGCCCGGACAGCAAAGCGCCGAGGTAAAGCCCGGTCAACTGGATGAGTATTACGTCTTCTCGTCCAGCGGCCAGTCCGGCGAAGTCCGCATTCTCGGTCTGCCGTCCATGCGCGAGCTGATGCGCATTCCGGTGTTCAACCGCGACAGCGCCACCGGCTGGGGCCTGACCAACGAGTCGCTCAAGGTGCTGACCAGCGACCTGACCCCGGAGACCCGCAAGCGGCTGGAGAAGCGGGGCGTCGGCTGGCAGTGCGGCGATCTGCACCATCCCCATCCCACCTTCACCGACGGCACCTATGACGGCCGCTACTTGGTCGCCAACGACAAGGCCAATACGCGCATCTGCCGCATCCGCCTCGATACCATGAAGTGCGACAAGATCGTCGAGATTCCCAACGCCCACGACATCCACGGCCTGCGCCTGCAGAAGTACCCCAAGACCGGCTACATCTTTGCCAATGGCGAGCACGAGGCACCGTTGCCCAATGACGGCAAGGTTCTGGACGATCCCAAGCAGTACCGCGCCATCTTCAATGCGGTGGACGTCGACACCATGAAGG
>JAEZFE010000457.1 GCA_023437865.1 Pseudomonadota bacterium
GTCAAGGAGCAGCCCAATGACGGCGAGCTGACCAATTTCGTCGCCGCCTTCGTGCGGCTGATCGGCGTCCAGCACGGCTACATGATGATGATGCAGGACGAGGAAGACCCCAATCGGCTGGAAAACATCAAGCAGAGCGCCATCAGCGACATGACCGCCGCCGTCGAGCAGGACGGCCTGACGGTGGACCGCTACAACGAGATCGCGCTGGCGGTGCGTGACAATCCCGAGCTTCAGGGCAAGGTCGAGACCATGCTGCAGCAGCTTGCCTCGGACCCCTCGGCCGAGGAACCGTCTCCTGAAGCGGAAGCGGAGTAGGTGGCATGCGAGGGGCGATGATCGTGACGGTGCTGCTGCTGGCCTTTCCGGCGGCGGCCCAGGAGCAGCAGGCCCTGAACCCGCCGACGCCGCCACAGGGACCGGGCGGCCAGCCGGTCTACGATATCGTGGCCGCCGACCGCGAGACCGCTTGGCGCATCAACCGGCACACCGGCGAAGTCACTGTCTGCCGCGTCGATACCGCCGGCAGCCTGGACGGCGTGCGGGCGCGCTGCGCCCCCGCCGTGGTGGAAACCGCGCCGCAGCAATCGCAGCTGGCGCCAGGGGGGATCAAACGGCCATGAGTGTGCACGTTTATCCGGTGACCGAATCCGATCTGCTGGCCTTCGTCGACGGCCAGTTACCGGCGCGCCGCCACGAGGAGGTCGCCGACCATCTGGTCCAATGCCCGCGCGACGCCCACCGGGTTGCGGCGGATCTGGCCCTGCTGGAGGGCCTGCGCGTGCTCTTCGGCCGCCGGGCCGAGCCGCCGGTGGCGGTCCCCCCGCCCGCCGGCTGGGGCGCTTGGCCGTTGCGGCTGATGGCGGCGGCCCTGCTGATGGTGCCACACCTCTAAGGGCTTCGCCTCTGGATGGAAGGCCGGGGGCGAACCACTTAAATCACCAAGCTCGCTGTAAAGGCGGCCTTCGCCCGAGGAGGAACCCATGCCCGTGGTCGGCCAAGACTCTATGAATACCCGCCGCACGCTCACCATCGCCAACCGCTCCATCGACTATTTCAGTCTGAAGGCGGCGGCGGGGCATCTGGGCGACCTCTCGCGCCTGCCGTTCTCGATCAAGGTGCTGCTGGAGAACCTGCTGCGCTACGAGGATGGCCGCTCGGTGACGGTGGAAGACGTCAAGGCGGTGGCGGAATGGCGCGACAACCGGGGCAAGTGCGAGCGCGAGATCGCCTATCGGCCCGCGCGCGTGCTGATGCAGGACTTCACCGGCGTGCCCGCCGTGGTGGATCTCGCCGCCATGCGCGACGCGGTGGCGGCGCTGGGGGGCGACCCGGAGCGCATCAATCCGCTCTCGCCGGTGGATCTGGTCATCGACCACTCGGTGATGGTGGATTTCTACGGCAGCAAGGACGCCCTGAAGAAGAACATGGATCTGGAATTCCAGCGCAACGGCGAGCGCTACGCCTTCCTGCGCTGGGGCCAGACCGCCTTCCGTAATTTCCGCGTGGTGCCGCCGGGCACCGGCATCTGCCACCAAGTCAATTGCGAATACCTGGGCAAGGTGGTGTGGGTAGGCAAGGACGGCGACACCGACGTCGCCTATCCCGACACCCTGGTGGGCACCGATTCGCACACCACCATGGTCAACGGCATGGCGGTTCTGGGCTGGGGCGTCGGCGGCATCGAGGCCGAGGCCGCCATGCTGGGCCAGCCCATCTCCATGCTGATCCCCGAGGTGGTCGGCTTCAAGCTGTCGGGCAGGCTGAAGGAAGGCGTAACCGCCACCGACCTAGTGCTGACGGTGACCCAGATGCTGCGCGCCAAGGGCGTGGTCGGCAAATTCGTCGAGTTCTTCGGGCCGGGCCTGGGCTCCATGGCGCTGGCCGACCGCCTGACCATCGGCAACATGGCCCCCGAATACGGCGCCACGTGCGGCTTTTTCCCCCTCGACGAGGAGACCATCCGCTTCCTCAAGTTCACCGGCCGCGACGATGCCCAGGTGGCCTTGGTCGAGACCTATGCCAAGGAACAGGGGCTGTGGCGCGAGGAGGGCACCCCCGACCCCCTCTACACCGACACGCTGGAACTGGACCTGTCGGCGGTCGAGCCGTCGCTGGCCGGCCCCAAGCGCCCGCAGGACCGGGTGGCGCTGTCGGCCGCCAAGAAGGGTTTCGCCGAGGCGCTGCCCGGGCTCCAGGCCGATGCGGACCTTGCCAACAAGGTTAGGCTGTCCGATGGCCGCGGCGAGATCGGCCATGGTGACGTGGTCATCGCCGCCATCACCTCGTGTACCAACACCTCGAACCCCAACGTCATGCTCGCCGCCGGCATCCTGGCGAAGAAGGCGGTGGCGAAGGGGCTCAAGACCAAGCCATGGGTGAAGACCTCGCTGGCGCCGGGCAGCCAGGTGGTGCCCGACTATTACAAGGCCGCCAACCTGCAGGATGCGCTGGACCAATTGGGTTTCACCCTGGCCGGCTTCGGCTGCACCACCTGCAGCGGCAATTCGGGGCCGCTGGACGATCCCATCGCCAGCGCCATTGACGACAATAATCTGGTGGTCGCCGCCGTGCTGTCGGGCAACCGCAATTTCGAGGGCCGCATCAGCCCGCACGTGAAGGC
>JAEZFE010000458.1 GCA_023437865.1 Pseudomonadota bacterium
AGGGAACATCCATGTACGCCAAGGCTGACGCCAAGCTGTACCGCATCCTGGTGCGCGACCTGGTGCTCAAATGCCTGATCGGCATCCATGCCCACGAACTGCTGGCCCCCCAGCGGGTGCGGGTCAACGTCGACATGGCGGTCTATGAGCAGGCCGGCCCCCTGTCGGACGACATCGCCAACGTGGTGTCCTACGAGGACGTGATCGAGGGCATCAAGCGCATGCTGGCGGAAGGCCACATCAATCTGGTCGAGACCCTGGCGGAGAAGATCGCCGAGCTGTGCCTGGCCGATGCGCGCGTGGCATCGGTCCGCATCCGCGTCGAAAAGCTGGACGTCTATGCCGAGGCCGCTTCGGTCGGCATCGAGATCGAGCGCCGCCGCGACTGACTTGCCGGTGCCGGTTCGGGGGTGCACACTACCGAGGTCAGGGGGCACGGCGACCGATGGCGTTCGACTGGTCTAGCTTGAGGATTTGGGCCGCCGCCGCCTTGCTGGCAATTGGCGGCAGCGCCGCATCCACATGGCAATTGATGGCCAGCCGCGACGCCCATCTGGCCGCCGCCGAGCAATTGGCCCTGTCGCTCTCCAACGCCGCTGCCCAGCGCATCGGCGGCTCGTTGCGCGGCATGGACATCATGCTTACCGAGGCGGCCCAGAAGGTGGACAACCCCGCCACCCCTTCGCTCGCCTTGACCGAAGCCTTGCGCGCCCGCCTGGACGCTTTCCCCGAACTCGACAGCATGGGGCTGGTGGACGATAAGGGCTGGTTGCGTCAGATCGTCCATCGCGGCGGCGCCCCCCGCCCCGTGCCGCTGGACATTTCCGACGCCCCGCATGTGGCGGGCACCCGCGCCCACGCCCATGACGGCAAGCTGTTCATCTCGCCGCCCATCCGCGAGCGCTTCACCGGCAAGATCGTCCTGCTGCTGTCGCGGCCAGTGCTTGGCCCGGACAAGAGCTTCCGCGGTAGCCTGGGCATGGCGGTCATGCTGCCCTTCATCGACGATGCGCTGAAATCGGTGGTCCAGGATGACGGCATGGCCGCCGCCGCCTTCAGTCCCGCCGGCGTGCTGTTCGCCCGCCAGCCCGCCGATGACCGCTTCGTTGCCCAATCCATCGTCGAGAGCGGTCTTTATAAGGCCTTTGCCACCGCCGGCGGCATGGGCACGTCACGGCGCGCCACCAGCTTTTCCGACGGGGTGGAGCGCATCGTTGGCTTCACGCCGGTTTCCGGCTACCCGGCGGTGGCGGCAGTCGGCATCAGCCGGGCCAAGGTGCTGGACCGCTGGCGCCGCGAGATCTGGGTCCATGGCGGTCTGCAAAGCCTGTTTGTCGGCGTCATCTTCACCCTGGCGCTGAGGCTGTCACGGTCGGAACGGCGGCGCGAACTGGTCAGCGCCCAATTGCTGGCGGCCCAGCGCGCCCATGTGGAGAGCTTGGCCCAGGCGGTGGCGGAGCGCACCGCCGAGTTGAACGACTCCCTGGCCCAGCTCACCGAAAGCGAGGAGCGCTTCCGCCGTATCGTGGAAATCTCGCCGCTGCCGCTGGTGCTGAGCCGGCGCAGCAATGGCCGCGTCGTTTACATCAACGCCCGTGCATCCGAAGCCTTCGGCATCCCCATGGCGACGGCGGTCGACAAGGTCGCCCAGGATTACTGGGTCAGTCCGGACGAGCGCGCCGCCATGCTGGCGACGCTGGAGACCGAGGGCCAGGTCCTGAACCTGGAAGCCGGCATGCGGCGGGACAGCGGCGAGCGTTTCACCGCCCTGATCTCCGCCGCCACCGTGAACTTGCGGGGCGAGGAGCTGATCCTGGTCAGCATGTTGGACATTTCCGAGCGCAAACGGCTGGTGGAGGAATTGGAGCGCTCGAACCGTGACCTGGAGCAATTCTCCTACGCGGTGTCGCACGATTTGCAGGAGCCGCTGCGCATGGTGTCGAGCTACCTCGCCCTGCTGAAGCGCCGTTATGCGCCGAAGCTGGACGAGGATGCTCATGAATTCATCGGCTACGCCGTGGATGGCGCCCAGCGCATGTCACGCATGATCACCGATCTGCTGGAATATTCCCGTGTCCACCGCAAGGGCCGCGAATTCGGTACGGTCGGCCTCAATGCCGTACTGGCGGATGCCTTGGCCAACCTGACCACCGCCATCGACAGCGCCGGAGCCGAAATCACTGCCGCCCCGCTGCCCGCGGTCATCGGCGATTCCAGCCAATTGATGCGGGTGTTCCAGAACCTGATCGGCAACGCCCTCAAATACCGCCGCCATGACATGGCGCCGCGTATCATCGTCACCGCCACCCAGGACGGCCCGGAATGGGTTATCTCGGTGGCCGACAATGGCATCGGTATCGACCCCGCCATGGCGGGCCGCCTGTTTCAGGTGTTCCAGCGGCTGCACCCGCGTGGCGCCTATGAGGGGACCGGCGTCGGATTGGCGCTGTGCCGCCGCATCCTGGAACGCCACCACGGCCGGGTATGGATCGAGTCCGATGGCGAGGGCAAGGGGTCGGTGTTCCGCTTCACGCTGCCGGTGATCGACGCCGACGCCCACCCGTCCGCTTAAAGATCAGCAGGCGATGCCCCATCAACCGGCATAGCAGATGGAAAGGGGCCCTCTCAGGGTCCTGCGCAGATTTACTCCGTTCGATCTCATCGAGCTCTTGACGCGTTTCACTTCGTGGCAATAAAAATCGACGCTAAATTGGTCGCATGTAAGTCGCGCCCAAAATAGTGAGGTCCGACGTAAATTTGCTCAAGCATACCCTCGTCGATCGCCTGCCTAAAACCTGAATAGAAGTCCAGATTCACCATGTTGTTCAGGATGTTGGCTTGCTGCTCGCTGAACATTCCCTCCGGAACGGCTTGGTAACCAAGTGGCTCGATAGCCACGAAGGTGACATCTCCAGGCAATGAGGCCAGTTGCTCAAAAAATTGCCACGGCAGATTTCGTGTCATGCACACGGCGAAGTTCACAAATAGCAGCACCTTGCGGTAAGGCTCCAGAAACGACAGATCAGGCGTAGAAAAGTCGAAGGTGTCGACTTCCAACCGCATATCGGACTGAAACTGCGCCAATCGTTTGGTCAGCCGGCAACCGCTTTCTGAAATTTCACGCGCAAAATACGTGGCTTCGCGCGGCGCCCCCTGAAGAAACAGCTTGAATAGCTGCAAGCCGTAGCCGCTTCCCAATTCCGCAACGGCATCCACATCCTGCGCGAAATCGGCGAGCAACTGGCTGACATTCAGCCCCACGTACGGCGGCAGATTAACCACCTCACCGGCAATCACCCCACGATGCGGTTGAAGAAGGGAAACAATCGGCGAGCAACCGTCCTCTGCAAGCGCCACCCTGCCGGTGAAGCTGCCCTCCGCATCGGCGATGACCGTCATCCGAAATCGTCGGTCCAGCGCTTCGAAGCGGTTTAGAATGCGAGGAAGCGACGTCTCACCCGAAGAAATGATCTCTTCTATAAGCCGCTCCCTGGCGGCCCAGCCGAGGCGATAGTAATTGGCCCAATTGGCCTCTAGGGTGGCTCCTTCCGGCAACAGGTCCATTTGCCTCGCGCTCATAGCACCTCACCATCAAATGCGTGCCCTACAGTGTAGAAAACAACCGAAAGATGGGCAACAATGACCGCCAAACAGTTGATGGACGTGGGTCTATTATGCGTAGAGCTCTAGGACGAAAAAGGGCCCCTTTCGGGGCCCTTCGCATTCGCAACCGGATGGCTGGCGTTACGCCATGCCCAGCGCGGCCTTGTAAAGGTCGAGCAGCTGTTCGGTCTCCTCGCGCTCCTGGTCTTCCATACGGCGCAGCGAGATGATCTTGCGGATGATCTTGGTGTCGAAGCCCTGCGACTTGGCCTGGGAATAGACGTCCTTGATGTCGGCCGACAAGGCCTTCTTTTCTTCCTCGAGGCGCTCGATGCGCTCGATGAACTGGCGCAGCGCCTCAGCCGCGATGCCGCCGATCTGCGAATTGTTCTGATCGTCGCTCATGGGTACCCCTGGGGTCATGTGAGGGGCCGACCATAGTGCGAGCGCATGGCGGGATCAAGGCACATCTACCCCGGCAGTCATAGCCCTTTCGTGGTAGCCCCGATCAAGCCGTCGACCACCATTTCCAAGGCTTCGCGGTCGTCGGCACCGGCTTCCTTGGCCTTGCGTTAGTCGGTCAACTGGTGGTGGGCCGAGGTGCCTT
>JAEZFE010000505.1 GCA_023437865.1 Pseudomonadota bacterium
CCGTGGACCTGGGCATTGAGCATGCGTTCGTGCGTGGGCGCGGCCTCGATAGCGAGTGGCAGGGCCAGGTGGCGGTGGGCGGCACGGTGTCGCAGCCGGTGCTGACTGGCAAGCTGGCGGCGGCGCGCGGCGAATACGACTTCCTCGGCCAGTCGTTCCGCCTTTCCCCGGACAGCGCCGTTGCCTTCCAGGGCGGCGATGCCGCTGACCCCAGCCTCGACGTGCTGGCCCAAGCCAAGGCCGAGGACATCACCGCCCAGATCCAGGTCTCCGGCACCGCCAAGGCGCCCAATCTCCAGATCACCTCCGAGCCCCCGCTGCCGCAGGATGAAGTGCTGTCCCGTCTGCTGTTCGGGCGCGAGGTCGGCAAGCTGTCAGCCTTCCAACAGCTCCAATTGGCGCAGATGGCGGCCTCCGGCCTGACCGGGGGCGGCGGCGGTTTCGATCCGGTGGGCCGGGTGCGCAACTTCCTCGGCCTTGACGTGCTGGGGGTGGGCTCCGCGCAGACCGCCGCCAAGCCGGGGGCCTCGCCGTCCAACGCTCCCACCGTGTCTGCGGGCAAGTATATTGGCCGTGACACCTTCGTCCGCGTTGAGCAGGGGACCGCAGGCTTGGGCGAGGTAACGGTCGAGCAGGATCTGGGCGGCGGCTTCTCAGTGGAAACCTCGCTGGGTGAACAAAGCGGCGGTGGAGTGGGGCTGAACTGGCGGAAGGATTATTAGGCGGCCCGCCCGCCTGCGTCCTTTTGCAAGTCAGCAGGCGGGGCCGGGAGCGCCCTACTGGATGCCTGCGGCTCTGAGGGGGGCGACGGAAACGCGCACCGACTTGTGAGCCGGCCCCCTGACCGTCCGCAGCCACAAGGGCGATCCCGTCAGGCGGCGGAGGTTTTCCTCCAGTTCCCGCAAACTCGTCAGATCGATCTCCCGCCCGGCGACCAGTGCTTCACCCAAGGGCCGGCAAAGGGCCTCGGCAAGGTTGTCGTCCACCAGTGTTCCGGCATGGCGCTTGGTCAGGGCGCGCAACTGATCCCGCAATTGTCGTTGGCCGTCGCTCATTTCCGCTTCGCCGACGAAGGTGGAAAGGATGACCACCGGTCCGGCGCCTCCCCTTGCCGCCATGGGCGCCGACACCACGTCATGCTCCCCCGTGCGGTCGAATGTCCGGGTGCGCATGGAACACCACTGCGCATGGCCTGGGCGATGCTCGCATTGACCAAGGAACATTCCGCGTTGGTGAGGGATCACGATGGGCTGAGACCCGGCGGTCGCCTGTGCCATAAATACCTTGGCGAGCAGCAGATCCGGCATGAGCCCCTGGGAAAATGCGGCGATGCGTTCGTCGCCGCGTTCCAGCAGTCGGACGAGAGCATGGTCGGTGATTGCCACCGCCAAATCGGCGGATCGGAATTCGATCCGGTGTCGTGTCGCCAGCATCCGGTCCGCATGCGCGATCAGGGCCGTGGCGCCGTTCTGGCAGCGGGCGAGATTGAGCCGAAGGCAGTGGAGCCCTTCAGTGAAGTGTTGGCTCAGCTTCGGATGGCTGGCATCGCCGAACCGCTCCATCCACAGGAAATGGGGTTGGGAACCGACATGCCGGGTAAATGCCGAGACCACCGCCTTGGCTTGGCCTCGGCTCAGCTTCCCCTTGGTGTAGAGGTCCTTGCAGTACGGAAGGAGGTCTGTTGATAACGCTGCCAGGGCCGCCGGATAGGTGTCCCCGAAATTCCTGAGCGACTGGCGCGCATAGCCGCGCGCAAGTTTTCCATCCATGGCCATCACCGTGTGCTGGTCGGATCGAGAATGGAGCAGGTTCGGATGGCTCGGCAATGCGGAGCCATCCGAACCGCCCGGCTAGACGATCAGCGCACCGGCGGGAGGAGCTCTCGGCTGGGAACTTGCGTAGGGGAGGGCTTGCGTCAGCCGCGATTGGGCGGGAAGGAAAATTGCGGCGAGACGGGAATGCGGCGTGACCAGCAGGCTTTCGCCAGCCGCCGTCATATGCCCGGAGAAGACTGGCAGGCAATAGGCGCAGTCTTTGGCCTGCGGCTTGGTGGGAGCGGCAGGTTGGCCGGGTTCTTCGCCTTGCTGGTAGACGTAGTGGACGCCCTCGCCGGTACAGACGGCGACGCGCCCGCTATCCGCGAGGGCGACCGGCTCGCGGACCATGAACGGGGCCGCGATCTGGAGGATGAAGGCCAGCAGCAGGAGGCGAGCAATGGCGGGCCGTGATCGCCCCATCGCCGTCAGCACGCCTCTCAGGAATGGCCTGATGCCCATGCCTCTCCAATCCCGCCGCAAGTGCCGCTCATGGCTCGGTGGGCAGGGAATAGTTAAAGGGCGATTTGCCGTTCTACCCTTGATGATGGTCAACGGCAGGAGGGGCAAACGGAACGGGGGAGACCGGCCCCCCGAGTCTCCCCCTGTCTCGCCCCCGAAGAGGCCGAGAACCCGGTCAGGCGGCCAGCGCTTGCGGCGGCGCGAAAGTGTCGTGGTCGGTGCCGCGCAGGTGCGTGGCCAGGAAGCACACCAGGTTGATCAGCAGCACGGCAGAGACGTCCGCACCCTGGGCGTGGTCGGCGGCCAGGGTCGCCAGCATTTCGAGGAAGGTGGCGTGCTCGGCCTCGTGCTCCTCGCGGCCGGCCAGACGGCTCATGGCCATCAGTGCGGCTTCGTGCTCGAACTGGCGGTTCAACTGCGCCGTGACGATCGGCAGCCAGCGGTCGATCTGCCCGCGCGATTGCTCAGGCGAGGTGGCGGCGTTCAGGCAATTCACGGCTTCGATCATCAGATGATGGCCGCGGTCGATGATGTCGTTGCCCAGCGTATGGCTTTCGTCCCAGGAAACCAGCATGTCGTCCATCCCAAGTCCGGGTGCGATGACGTGGGATGTGCCGCTTCCTGGGCGCAAGCGCAATCGGGTGGGAACCTGACGGAGCCAATTTTTCTACGGAAATGTGCTTGTTTCCAATGGCTTGTCAGGTCTTTGCCCTACGTCACCCGCACGTTCTTGAACTGCCAGGGATCGTCGCGGTCCAGATCTTCGGGGAACAGAGTGCCGCGGCCTTCCAGCGGGGTCCAATCCGTATAGGCGCCGACAACCGGGCCCAGATAAGGGGTGGCGATCTCCAGCACGCGGGCGAAATCCAGTTCCTCGGGTTCGACCACGCCCTGACCGGGGTTTTCCAGCGCCCATACCATGCCGGCCAGCACCGTGGCGGTCACCTGCAGGCTGGTGGCGCTGTTGTGCGGGGCTAGGCGGCGGGCCTCGTCGATGGAAAGCTGCGAGCCGAACCAATAGGCGCCCTTCTTGTGGCCGGCCAGCAGCACGCCCAGTTCGTCGATGCCCGAGGTGATCTCCTTGCTCATCAGCCGCACCTTGGGCTGCATCACCCAGTTCTTGCCGGCCAGTTCGTGCAGAGATGTCACCGCGTCGTCGCACGGGTGATAGGCGTAGTGGCAGGTGGGGCGGTAGCGTACCGCGCCCGAGGGCTCCTTGATCGTGTAATAATCCGAGGTCGAGATCGCCTCGGAATGGGTGATCAGGAAGCCGTGGAAGGGGCCTTCCTTGGGGGTCCAGGTGCGCACGCGGGTGCTGGCGCCGGGGCGCATCAGGAAGATGGCCGCGCCCGAGCCGAATTCATGCCGCATGGCGTCGTTGGGCCAATGG
>JAEZFE010000534.1 GCA_023437865.1 Pseudomonadota bacterium
GGAAGCCGGAGACGGCGGCAACGATGCCGACGGTGTCCGGACAGGTGATGGTGAGCACGTAGGTCTGCTTGTCGGCCATGAAAGTTCTCCTGGATTCCACAGGCTAGATAACCGAGCTGGAGCGTCCCGCCAAGGCGACAAACGCTCGCTTGCCTTTTTTCCGATAATCGCCCATGGTCCGCACTTCGCTGGCCGGGGGGCAATAACCCGCCCGGTCGCGCATTTGCCGCCGCCCGGCCCGATCGCCTAGACTGCCTGGGCGCCTGGACCGCCCGGGCGAATTACCCCATGGCCGGCCTTCCGCGCCCGCTTGCGAGGAAACCCCGCGATGATCACCGTCTATTACAAGTCCGGCAACGCGCAATGGAAGTACGAGCTCGACGAGACCGAGCACGCGTACATCATCAAGAATGTTCTGGAGGACAATCCGGACGTCGAAGAGATGTTCGACGATTCGCTTGAGATCCTGCGCGACGTCTCGGCCATGGACGAGGATGAGATGGACGAGGACGACCAGATCGACCAGACCATCGCCGTCTCGTTCCTGTGGCACTACTTCAACAATCTGTCCAAGTCGGAAGAGCGCATCCAGGGCGATATCGTGCTGATCGAGGATGAAGATGGCACCGGCGTGACCGTGCTGCCCGCCGCTGATCTGGCCGAAGAGTAAGAACGCCGCGCCTATCGAGGGCGAGAGCCAAGGGTGCCGGACGGCACCCTTCCTGGCGCCTGCGAAGACCTAGCCCACCGCCGGCGGTGTGGCGGTGGCGCACTCCCCAATAGCGGCGATCAGCGCCGCTGCCGAAAAAGGCTTTTTCAGCGCACAATCGGCCCCGGCGATGCGGGCCGCTTCCAGCGCGTCGATGCCGCCCACCGAGCCGCCCCCCGACACCGAGACCACCCGCGTCACCAGCCCCTTGAGGCGGGCCTCACGGATCAGCCAAATGCCGTTGCGGCCAGGCAGGAAGATGTCGGCGACCAGCACGTCGTAACGGGATTGGGCGAGCATGTCTTCCGCGGTTTCGGAACTGCCAGCCTCCTCCACCGCAAACCCGGCGACCTCCAGAATATCCCGCAGCAGGTCGCGTACGATTTCGCTGTCGTCGACCACCAACACCCTGGTCATGCCGTCTCTCCGCAACGTTGATAGCCGCACAGCCTGCAAAGGGTATGGCTGATCGCCACCTGCGAGGGATGGCCGTCGCGGTAATATTGCTCGGCCGTCAGCCAATGCCCGCCGGGCGGCCGCACCCGCTGACACAGGCTGCACATGCACACCGTCGGCAACGTGTCTGCCGCCTCCAGTGCCTGGGACAGACGGCGGGAATCATACAGATTTATCGGTGGCCGCATTTCCTCGGCCAGGGTCGTCGAATGGAACAAGGCCGCCACCACCGTGCCGGCGCGGCGGACGGGCGTGAGCGCCAGGCGCATGTCGCGCTGGCGCTCGGATGAATCGCAGCGGTAACCGAAGGCGATCTCGCCTGTGCGCCCGGAGAAGATATCGTCGAGCATGCGCGCATACATGGCGCGCACCTCGGCGCCATGTATGGCCGACATCAGCGACGTGCCCAGGACACGCTCGTCATCGGCCCAGGCGCCGTCGCCATTGGCCCGGTTAAAGGCGTGCCAGTTGCGGCGGCCGTAATTGCAGATGCGGTAATCCGCATCCACCACCCAGGCCAGCCCGGACAGCGAATCCAGGAGATCGGTATCCAGCCCCCAGGGGTCGTACATTGTCCCTCCGTGCGCTTCGGCTCGGAGGGATTAAAGCGCCACCCCGCCCGGGGGCTCAATTGACCCTAGGGCGCAGATTGAGTGCGAAGGTATAGGTGCCGGCTGTGTATTGGGGTTGGGTAGGGTTTACGCCCTACCCAAGCCTCACCCGACCACTTCCTTGTACGTCACCGCCAGCTTGGCATCGACATCGGGCGCGACCAGGGCGGAGATAGCGGCGAGCAGCCCCATCTCCTCCTTCTGAATGTGGAAGATTTCGCGCTCGATCAGCTCGGCGCCGGTGTCGGCAAAATCGCGCCAGCTCTGTTCGGTGAAGCCCGAGGCGGCCGCCTCGCTGGCCAGATCGGCGGTCTGGGTGGCGAGCGGCAGGATCGAGCGGTGCTCGTGGGTCAGCATCATGACGATGCCGGTCTCGCCCTGGGCGGTGAACACCGGGAACAGGTGGTTCTCCTCGAAGCCGAAATGCTTCTCGACCTCCTCGCGCAGGGTCGCGGCCAAGCGGGTCAGCATGGCCTTGACGGCATCGTCCACCTGGGGCGCCTTGCGGTGACGGCCCAAATACTCCTCGAGATTCTGCAGGGTCTCGATGGTGGTCATGTGGTCTTCGTGCAGCAGGGTACCGATTTGGGTCTGCATCAGGCGGGGTCCTTCGTCTGGTTGGAGCGTTCGTGGGCGCTGTAGCGCCGCATCAGCAAGGTGGCGAAAACGGCGAAAGAAACGGCGCCGGCCAAGCCCGAGAGGGCGCCGGCCTGCACCAGCAGCGGCATCCCGGCCAGCAGGCCGGCGGCGACCAGCACCAGGG
>JAEZFE010000549.1 GCA_023437865.1 Pseudomonadota bacterium
GACCACCGGTCTAGCGCGACGCCAGCACGTCGGCCAGCGTCGACAGGCTCTTAGACCGGAATTCGCGGCGGTATAGAACGCCCATGACGAACAGGGCGCCCCCCAGGAACACCCAGGTGTGGACGAACCACAGCATCATCGCCAGCGCGAAATAATAGGCGCGCAGGCCACGGTTGAAGCTGTTGGCAGCCAGGCTTTGCAGCCGCGAGGCATGGGTGGCGAAGGTCTCCTTGACCAGATCCTCGGCCTCGACCGGCGGGGCCGCCCCCATGATGATGCAGCAATAATTGAACTGGCGCAGACACCAGGTGAACTGGAAGAAGGCGTAGACGAAGACGATGGCGAGCAGCAGCACCTTCATCTCGAAGGTTTCGATATCGCCCGAGCCCACCGCGAACGGCATATCGCGGTAGACCGCGAAGGCCCGCTCGCCCGAGCCCATCAGCGCCACCAGACCGCCGAGCACCAGGATGGAGGCGGAGGCGAAGAACGCCGTCGACCGCATCAGCGCCGCCACCAGCGAGGTGTCGCCCACCCGGTTCTCGCGGTCGCACATGGCACGCATCCATGCCCGGCGATGGCGCACCATCACCGCCGACAGGGATTTTCCCAGCAACGTGCGGTGTTCGGCCATGAACGTATACACGATCCACATGGCCATGAACGCCGCAAAGGCCGCGATATCGATAAGGGGGATGCCCCGGAACATGGTGTGTCTATCACCCTCTGGAAAGCGTCATGGCCGGGCTTGACCCGGCCATCCACGCGTTTCCGCCCACAAACTATCGGCGGTCCGCCAAGGAGCCGCTCCCATCCCGTGAATGCCCCGGGACAAGCCCGGGCATGACGGCCCTGGGGGCGGCCCTTCGCGCCCTAATCCCGCTCGTCGATCCAGGCCATCTGAATGGCCTCCAGGATCTTCTCGTTGGATTTGGCCGGCTCGTCGTCGAAATCCTCCAGCGCGCAGACCCAGGCGTGCAGATCGGTGAACCGCAGGTTCACGTTGTCCGCATCGGGATGGGACTCCTCAAGCGCGATGGCGATGTCGGTGACGTCGGTCCATTTCATCTACTTCTTGTCCACCATCATGTTGCGGGTGGCCGCCGGCACGGTCACGACCAGGCCGTCCAGGTCCTGCTTCATGATGATCTGGCAGCCCAGGCGCGAGGTGCTGGTCAGGCCGAACGCCAGGTCGAGCATGTCTTCCTCGTCTTCCGAGGCCGGATTGACCTTGTCGTACCACTCGGGAGCCACGACGATGTGACAGGTCGAGCAGGCCAGCGAACCTTCGCAGGCGCCTTCCAGTTCCACCTTGTTGCGGTGGGCGATTTCCAGCACGGACAGGCCCTCGGGGGCCTCGACCTCGAGGCGGGTGCCGTCGGGCTGGACAAAGGTCATTTTGGGCATTTAAGGCAATCCTTGGCTGAACCCGCGCTCCAGACTGGTACGATCGGCGCTAGCGGGCTGGTTCGATCCCCACGGTTTACTCGCCCCCAAGGGCGTCGTCGAGCTTGTCGACCGAAATGCCGGCGAGCGCCTGACGGATGCCACGGTCCATACGCTTCTCGGCGAAGGACTTGGTGGATTGCTCCAATTGCTCGACGGCCTCGTTGACGGCGTCGCGGTCGGTGCCCGCACACGCCCTCTCAACTTGCTCCATGGCCGCATCGATACCCTGCCGTTCGTCATCCGACAAGAGGTCCGCATCGACTCCCAGCGCAGAACGTACGGCCAGGACAGAACGCTTGGCCTCGACCACCGCTTCTGCCAGCAACCTCTGGGAGACATCATCCTTGGCATGCTCTAGGGATGCGCGCAGCATGTTGGCCATCTCATCCTCGGACAGGCCGTAAGACGGCTTCACCGCCACATGCTGCTCGACGCCCGTGGTGAGCTCGGTGGCGGAAACGGTCAACAAGCCGTCGGCATCCACCTGGAACATGACACGGATGCGGGCGGCACCGGCGGCCATGGGCGGAATGCCGCGCAGCACGAACCGCGCCAGCGACCGGTTTTGGTCCACCATCTCGCGCTCGCCCTGGAGCACGTGGATGGACATGGCGGTCTGGCCGTCCTGGTAGGTGGTGAATTCCTGCGCCATCGCCACCGGGATCGGGGTATTTCGCGGGATCACCTTTTCGACGATGCCGCCCATGATCTCGATGCCCAGCGACAACGGCGTCACGTCGAGCAGCAGGGTGTCGGAACCTGCGGTCAATGCCTCGGCCTGGAGAGCGGCGCCCACCGCCACCACCTCGTCGGGGTTGATGTCGCTCAGGGGCTGCTTGCCGAAGAAATCCTCGACGCGCTTGCGGACCAGCGGCATGCGGGTCGAGCCGCCCACCAGCACCACGCCCTTGATGTCCTCGACCTCGACGTTGGCGTCCTCCACCACGTTGCGGCATATTTCGATGGTGCGGTCGAGGAACGGCGCCGCCAGCTTTTCCAGGGTGGCACGGTCGAGCGCGTGGCGCGACGGCTTGCCGTCCACCTCGATCATCCACTCGCCCTTGTCGCGCCCGGTCAAGCATTCCTTGGCGACGCGCGCCGTCATCAGCGCCTGCTTGGCCTCACCGGCGGAAATGGTCTGCTCACCCAGTTCCTTGGCGCGCTCGGCCAGGAAGTATTCGGCGATGGCGTGATCGATGTCGTCGCCGCCCAGCACGGCGTCGCCGCCGGTGGCCTTCACTTGGAACACACCCTTCTCCATCTTGAGGATGGAGATGTCGAAGGTCCCGCCGCCCAGATCGTAGACGGCGTAGAGGCCCTCGACCGAATTATCGAGGCCATAGGCCAACGCCGCCGCCGTGGGCTCGTTGACCAGACGCAGCACTTCCAGGCCGGCGAGGCGGGCGGCATCCTTGGTGGCGGTACGGGCGGCATCGTCGAAATAGGCCGGCACGGTGACCACGGCGCGGCTGACATGCTTGCCCAGCAGCGCTTCCTCGGCGCGGTCCTTGAT
>JAEZFE010000035.1 GCA_023437865.1 Pseudomonadota bacterium
AAGCGGTGGGTTTCCGCCCCATCGGTCCGCTTCGTGACCATGATCTGACGGTGGCGCTTCAGCTCTTCCCAATTGACCGGACCTTGCGCCAAAGGATGAGTGCGCCCGCACACGAGCACCAGCGGGACCCAGCCGATGGTGCGGAAGCCCAGTTCGGGCGTCAGGTCTTCCTCGCGCCACATCACGCCCAGATCGGCTTTGCCATCGAGCACCAGTCTGGTGATGTCGCCCGTTCGCGGAAACAGCAGTTCAAGCTCGACGTGAGGGAAATGCTTGGCGAATGCGGCGAACAGCGTCCCGATGGCGGGCTCTGGATACAGCTCGTCGATGGCAACGGCGAGCCGGGTTTCCACATGCTCCTCGAAGGTTCTTGCGATCCCGATCAAGTGTTCGCGCCGGTCCAGAAGCAACTTTGCCTCCGGCAACAATCGCTTGCCGGCCTCCGTGAGGGTCGGATTCCGGGATGCTCTGCTGAAGAGCTTGGTGCCGAGATCGTCTTCCAAGGTCGAGACGAGCAGGCTTATTGCCGATTGGGCTTTACGAAGATGGCGTGCCGCGGCCGAGAATGAGCCGCGCTCGGCGGACGCGACAAACGCCTCAAGCTGGTCGAGTGAAACGTCCATCTATCAAGTATCCAGATATTGGCTAACTTTTCCTATTGCGAATATCAGATAGGTTTGATGCCGACAACGTTTCGAGGTCTTCAAATGCGCACCTTCCGCGATCGTGTGCGGCACGCATTCATGTTCGAAATCGTGGGGTTGGCGATCTTCACGCCCGCAGCCGCTTTCCTGTTCGATCAGCCTGTCGAACATATGGGTGTGATCGGCATCGTCTCGGCGACG
Organism: Pseudomonadota bacterium; assembly: GCA_023437865.1. Taxonomy (GTDB): domain Bacteria; phylum Pseudomonadota; class Alphaproteobacteria; order Rhodospirillales; family Magnetospirillaceae; genus Magnetospirillum. The sequence continues at coordinate 846 of JAEZFE010000035.1, forward strand.
GCGGCGATGGTGTGGAACTTCGTCTATAATCTGGGGTTCGACCGGGCCATGCTGCGCCTTCGGGGCAGCACCAAGAGGACCGTCCCGATCCGCATCGCTCACTCGATGCTGTTCGAGGTGGGCCTGGTCCTCATACTGATCCCTTTCATCGCCTTCTATCTCGGGATCACCATCGTCGCGGCGCTTGTGATGGATGTCGCGATCGTCGCTTTCTATCTCGTCTACGCCTTCTTCTTTAACCTGGTTTATGACTGGCTGTTTCCTGTTGAGGCGCAGCCGATGCTGCGCGCCTCCTGAGCGTGGACGGCAAGTTGCGCATGCTGCTGGCCTGACTGAAAGGCCTAGTAGGTGACGCCGGTGAGGTACAGGCCGTCGGGCGGGCAGGTGGGGCCGCCGGCGCTGCGGTCCCTGGCCTCCAGCGCCCGCTTGATGTCCTCAGGCTTCCACTTGCCTTCGCCCACCAGCTTCAGCGTGCCCACCATGTTGCGCACCAGATGGTGCAAGAACGAGCGGGCGGCGGCGATGATGCGGATGTTTTCGCCCTCCCGGCTGACATTCAGAACATCCAGGGTTTTCAGCGCGCTCTTAGCCTGGCACTCGCTGGCGCGGAAGGTGGTGAAGTCGTGGTGGCCGATCAGGTATTGGGCGCCCGCATGCATGGCCTCGGCGTCCAGTTTGACCGGCACCCACCACGCCCGCCCGGCATCCAGCGCCACCGGGGCGCGGCGGTTGACGATCCGGTAGAGATAGGCCCGGCCGGTGGCGGAGAAGCGGGCGTGGAACTCCTCGTCCACCTCCTCGGCGGCGCGCACGGCGACCGGGTGGGGGCGCAGGTGGAAGTTCAGGCCGTCGCGGACCCGGTCGGCGCCGTAGGACTTGGGGGCGTCGAAATGGGCGACCTGGCCAGTGGCGTGCACGCCTGCATCGGTGCGCCCGGCGGCGTGCAGGGTGATCGCCTGCCCGCACATGCGCAAGATGGCCTCCTCGATGACGCCCTGCACCGACAGCGCGTTGGCCTGGCGCTGCCAGCCGGAGAAGCCGGAGCCGTCATATTCGACGAGGAGCCTGTAGCGGGGCATCAGCCGAGGACGCTGCCCTTGGGGATGGCCCAGCCGCGCAGCAATTCGGCGGCGCTCATGGGGCCCTTGCCGGCGCGCTGCACGCGGGTCAACTGAAGGGCGCCGGTGCCGCAGGCGACGGTCAGCGCGTCGTCCAGCACGCTGCCGGGAGCGCCGGACCCGGTCGCCGGCTTGGCCTCCAGCACCTTCAGGCGCTCACCGTTCACGTCGCACCATACGCCCGGCCACGGGGTCAGGCCGCGCACCTGACACTCCAACTCGACGGCGGGCCGCGTCCAGTCCAGCTTGCCCTCTTCCTTGGCCAGCTTGCTGGCATAGGTGACGCCGTCCTCGGGCTGCTTGACGGGCGCCAGTTCGGGATAGCGCGCCACCGCGTCCACGATCATGCGCGCGCCCAACTCGGACAGTTGGTCGTGCAGCAGGGAGGCGTTGGTGACCGGCGTAATGGCGATCTTTTCCATCAGCAGCATGTCACCGGTATCCAGGCCCACATCCATCTGCATGATGGTCACGCCGGTTTCCGCGTCGCCAGCCAGAATGGCGCGCTGGATCGGGGCGGCGCCGCGCCAGCGCGGCAGCAGCGAGGCGTGGACGTTCAGGCAGCCGTGCCTGGGCGCCTCCAGGATGGCCTTCGGCAGGATCAGGCCATAGGCGGCGACCACCGCCATGTCGAGGTCCAGGTCGCGGAAGGCCCGCTGCTCGGCCTCGCCCTTGAGGCTTCTGGGGGTGCGCACCTCGATGCCCTTGCCGGCGGCAAAGGCGTGCACCGGGGTCAGCTGCTCCTTATGCCCCCGTCCCGCCGGGCGCGGCGGCTGGGAATAGACGCAGGCGACGTCGTGACCGGCATCGATCAGGGCGGCGAGGATGGGGACCGAGAAGTCGGGGGTCCCCATGAAGGCGATCTTCATCGGACGGGGACCGCCTCTTTCTTGGTCTTCAGCAGCTTGCGCAGGATCATGTTGCGCTTCAGCGACGACAGGTGGTCGATGAACAGCACGCCATCCAGATGATCCATCTCGTGCTGCAGCACGGTAGCGGTCAGGCCGTCGGCCTCCATCTCGCGGATTTCGTTCTGCTCATCCAGATAGCGCACGCGGATGGCGGCGGGGCGCACCACGGCGGCGTAGTGCTCGGGCACCGACAGGCAGCCCTCTTCATACGAGTTGTCGTCGTCGGAAACCCACACGATCTCGGGGTTGGCCATGCGCACCGGCTGGCGGTCTTCCTCGCTCTTGCCGATGTCGAACACGATGACCCGTTGGGACACGCCGATCTGCGGCGCCGCCAGGCCGATGCCGGGGGCGGCATACATGGTCTCCAACATGTCGTCCATCAACTGGCGGATGGAGTCATCGACCGCGTCGATGCGCGCCGCCTTCTGCTTGAGCTTGGGGTCGGGTGCGGTGAGAATCCGGAGCAGGGCCATGGACGATATGCCTTTCACGTATACCGTCCGTGACATATGGAACCTGCGCCGGGGCGTCAAGTTTTTACACCGAGGGCGCGGAACCGGTCAGCCCTTCACCCTCACGCGGTACTTCAGCACGGTTTCGCCCTTGGCCGGCACGGTGACGGTCCAAGCGGCGGTGAAGGCGTTCTCCTTGGCGTGCTTGGCGCTCTCCTCCAGCACCAGCCAGTCGCCGCCAAAGGCTTCGCGCACCGTCAGCTTGGCCGGGCGCTCGGCAGCATTGGTCAGCTTGACCTCCCACGCCGCCTCGGTGACTTCGGCGGACACGCGGGTGAAGTCGGTCTGGTTGCGCTTGGCGGTAACATCGAAGGCCCGGCCCAGGGTGACGCGCGCGGTGCCGCCGGCGGGCGTGGCCGGCAGGGTGTCTTCGCCCATGAAGGTCGCCGCGCCGTCCTTGGTGCGGGCGAACACGCGCAAGGTGCCGGTGGGCAGCGGCTCGGCGGTGCCGTTCTTCAACTTCAGCACCGCCAGCGGATTTTGCTGCGGCTGCTCGCCCGACGGGGTGCGCCACAGATGGGGCGGCAGCGGGTCGAGGATCAGGGCGCGCTCGGCGGCCAAGGTGGCCGGGGCCATCAGCGCCACCTGCTTGCGCTCGCCCTCCTTCAGCGACACCGGCTCGGGCAGGGTGTAGAGATGCACGTCGCCCACCGCCTCGCGCACGGGGGCGGGTGCCATGGCGGCGGCCATGACCATGCCCTTTTCGGCCCGCAGCGCGCGCGGCTGCGGGGCGTCGGGGCCGCGGTTGATTTCGCCGGCCAAGACCAGCACGCGGGCC
>JAEZFE010000043.1 GCA_023437865.1 Pseudomonadota bacterium
CAGCACGGCCCCTGAAACCGCCGGCAGGGGCGCAATGGCGCACGCCATGCGGATCGCGACGCCCTCAACCGGGCGGGTCTCGACGGTGACTTCCTGGCGGTGGCCCAAATCGTCGGGCAGGCCATTCAGGATGGCGCCCGCGCTCGCGCCCATCAGCCGGGCGATGGGATGGCCCACCGCGTCGGCGAAGGCAGGGTTGACGTCCACCAGCCGGCCGGTGTGGTCGGTGATGGCGGTTGGGCTCGCCATGGCGGCAAAGGCGTGACGGTAGGCGTCTAACATGCGCTTTCCCTCAACATCCTTTATAGTGTTACGGGAACGAAGGGCGGGCGCATCCTGGGGAAAAGGGTAAGGCCTACATCGATGGTATCAAATTGGTCAGACCATCGTCGTTCGAAAGGATGGGGCGGATTGTCGCGAATTTAATCAAGCATTTGAAATGGTTTGATGATTCGTGGTGTTGCGATTTCGTGATAACTTACGCCCAGTCCGTCTGACGCCAATGGCGAAGGGCATAGGCGCTGCCGGCGGGGCCGTGTATAGATCGCCCATGGAGAAACTTAGGACCCGCATCGCCGCCCTGCTCGCCAAGACGGTGGCCAATGGCTGTACCGAGGCCGAAGCACTGGCCGCCGCCGCCAAGGTGGCTGAGTTGCTGGACCGCCACCAGCTGACGATCGGCCAGGTGGAACTGGCCCGGTCGCCATGCCGCCGCCAGGAATACCGCCCGCCCAAGAAGCTGCGCGCCGCCATGGAGGCCTGCATCGCCGCCATCGCCGATTATTGCGACTGCAAAGCGTGGATCGAGAAGGATGCGGAAGGGCCATTGTGCGTGTTCTTCGGCCTGGAGGCCGACCTGGAACTCGCCGCCTCGGTCACGCCCATGGTTGAGGCCGCCCTGCGGGCCGGCGCCCAGGCCTACAAGCGTTCGCGCAAGGTGGTGTCCTACCGCCATGACGAAAGCGGTTCTTTTCTGGTCGGCATGGCGCTGGGGATGGCCGACAAGCTGGCGGCCTTGAAGAGCCGGCGGACGGCAGGCCATGGCCGCTATCTGGTGCCGGTCAAGCGTATTCAGGTCGACGCCGAGTTCGCCAAGCTGGGCCTGTCATTCAGGTCCGGCGGGCCGTCTGGCCGCAAATTGTGGGCCGGGGCGTTCGACGCAGGAATTGCTGCGGGCGCGGGGTTCGAGCCGGGTCAAACATAGGCTGAAGCCCGCCGCCTCCGGCGCTGTCCCGCGCCATACCGGAGCGCCCCTGGCAGGCTCACCTGTCGGGCCGAGGTGGTATTTGCATAGCCCGGTCCGCATACGGTGCCGTCATTGCGTGGGACAGCGCGCCGCATATGACCATCGCGGAGCCTGGGCGCAAGGAGCCGGGGCGCCCCCTGTGACTGCGATCATCGCTGAGTTCCTGGCCGAGGCCGCTCAAGTGACAGCATGGTCAGATGTCCGACAAGCGGCTCGGGCAGATCAAGGCGTGAGACGGAGAATGTGCTTCCCCCGACCTCGACGATGCTGTCGGGCGGTGGCAGGTCGGGAAGCAGGGCGATGCCGACGCCAAGGGCCTTCGCGACCGCTTCCTTCCAGGTCCAAAGCTGAAAGAAGGCGCGGCGGCGTTCCTCGATTGGAAAGGCGGCGAGCCAATCGTGATCGCGGGCCGGCAGAAAGCGGCGTGCGATGGCCCGCCAATCCAGCGGGCGGACGGCTTCCATATCCACGCCCAGGGGCACAGAACCCGCCGCAGCCAGGACCCGGCCACCGGAATGGCTCAAATTGACCTCGACGCCACGAGGGTGCTCGACCATCGGCTTGCCATGGGGACCGAGGCTGAAGACCACGTCCTCGGGGCGGCAGCCGGCCATCCGCGCCGCCAGGGAGCGCAGCAGCAGGCGTCCGGCGATGAAGGTGCGGGCCGGGCCGGGGAGTGCGAAACGCTGGGCCCGGGCCTGTTCCTCGGCCGTCAGGATGGCGCCGGGCGTCCAGGTGGACAGCACATCGTCCACTTCCCGCAGTTCCACCAGACAGGCATTAGGACCGGTGACAATCATGCGGTGGTAGCGACCTGCTGATGGCCGTGGGAAACAGGCCTCTTGGGATAAGCTCGCTGGTCGATGCGCATGCTCTTTCCCAATGCCTCCCTTTCCGCAGAGTAACAGTGGGGCATTGGAAATCAACCTTCCGCTCCGATATTGTTTGCCGATATAACCGCGCGCGTTCGGTCTGCTGGGGGGCGTCGATATGGATACGATGAGCAGGAATGCAGGCGAGGACGCTGCGCGCAAGATTGAGGAATTCTTCGGCAAGGCGCCGCTTCTCGCCGGGTTCTCCAACGACAACATCCACGCCCTTGCATCGATCATTGACGGTCCTTTGACCATCCCCGCCGGCCGTATGCTGTTCGAAGAGGGCGATCCCGGCGACGCCATCTATTTCATCCTGTCCGGCAGCTTCGAGGTGCTGAAGCGCGAGGAGGGCAGCGATGTCCGCCATCGGCTGGCTTTGCTGAGTGCCGGGCAGAGCATCGGCGAGGTGTCGCTGCTCGACAGCGGCCCCCGTTCCGGTGCGGTGCGGGCGGTCAGCGACAGCGAGGTGGTGGTGGTGCCGGTCGAGCGGCTGCGAAACCATCTCGACCGCGACCTCAGCGCCGCCAGCCATCTGAAGATCAATCTGGCCTACGAACTCGCCGCCCGCCTGCGCCGGACCAATGAAACGACGGTCGAGACCTTGCGGCAGCAATTGGCCGAAGCCGAGAACCGGGTCGAGATGAGCAAGTTCATCACCCGGCTGCTCATCGGGCTGTGCTTCTACATGTTCGCCCTCGGCGTCACCACCGCGCTCAGCAAGGTGGTGCCCGACACCTCCCTCATCAGCCTTCCCATCCTGGCGGCTTTCGCCATCGGCGTGTACCGCACCGTCAAGACCAGCCCCTGGCCCGCCAGCACCTATGGCTTCACCTTGCGGAACTGGCGGCGCTACTCGGTGGAAGGCGTGCTGTACTCGGTTCCCATCGCCGTGCTGATCATCGTGCTGAAATGGGCCGGCGTGACCTTCATTCCGTCACTTCAGGGGCAGCCGGTCTTCGATCTGGCGCGGTCCACCGGGTTGTCCCTGGCCGAAATCCTGATCTACGGAAGCGCCTATTGCGCCTTCACGCCGGTGCAGGAAACCATCGCCCGCGGCACTCAGGCCTCCTTCCAGATATTCCTCACCAGCAGGTACAAGACGCTGCAGGCGATCATTCTGTCGAACATGCTGTTCAGCGCCACGCATCTGCACGTATCCATCGGTCTCGCCCTGGCGGTGTTCCCCATCGGCCTCTACTGGGGCTGGATCTTCGCGCGACAGGGCTCGCTGGTGGGCAGCAGCGTCTCCCACGCCATCCTTGGCGTGTTCGGCCTGTTCGTGGTCGGCATTCCCATCTACTGAGCCTGGAACCACTGCGCCAGGGCGGCCATCCATCCATCTGCCCCGGCATCCGCATCGCCCGCCGCGACCGCCCGGGCCAGGCGCGCCAGGGGCCGGTCGGCAGGCAGGTGATTCAGCACGGCCTGAAGGATCGCGGCGCGGGTTGGGTCCAGCCCGCGCGTCGACGCGAGGGTGGCGACGGCGGCCTCCATGTCGGGGCGCGGTGCGGCGGGCGTTTCGTCTTCGATCGCCGGTCCCGTGCCGTTGATGGCGTTGATGACCGCCATCTTGCGCTCGGCGAGGGGCAGGCTTGCCAGATGCCGGGGGGAAAGCGGCCTGCCGATATGGAGGTCCTGCCGGGCGAAGCCCAGCGGGAAGTCCAGCCTCTGCGGCGCGGGTTCGACCGGCAGGGCGCGGGCGAAGCGGACCGGCACGATGGGCACGTCTAGCTTGGCGGCGAGATCGAGGAACAGGCCCGAGAGTTTCGTCACCGGCGCCCGGCACGACAGCGCGCGGGTTCCCTCCACGTGCACCATCAGGGACCTGCCGTCCCGGGTAACCGCTTGGCCCGCCTGCTCCGCCAGTCCCAGCATGGCCGCCGGGTCCTCGCGGTTGAACGGCATCATCATCTGGGGCAGGCGGATGGCTGGATAGGCGCCGCTCAGTTCCAGCAGGCTGCCCAGCCAGGAATGGCGATGTTCCGCCTTCGCCACGGTCAGGATCGGCCGCCCGGTCAAGGCGCCGGCGACCAGCGAAAACGTCAACGATTCCACCGCGACCTGATGATTGGCGAGAAACAGGGCGCCGCGCTCGCGGATATGGGCGAGTTGATCCGGCGCCTCGATCCGCACTTGGCCGACGAAATCGGCGATCAGCGCGGCGAACAAATCTTCCACCGGCCAGTCGCCGGCCCCAAGATACGAGCGCCAAAACGCCCGCACCGGGGTGAGGTCGGGCACCGACGATCCCGCGCCGGCTACCACCCAGTCGGTGCCGTCATGCGTGACGGAGAGGGGGATCGGACTCAGCGGCGCGGCGGCGCAATGGGCGACGTCGCCCTCCAGTTCGACCGCTCCTGGATGGACCTGCAATTGGGCGGCGGCATGCTCCTTGGCGGCAATAGCGCGGGCCATGTCGGAAGGGGAGCCGGACACGCCATAGATTGTCTCCAGCGTTCCCGGCAGCCAGTTGCTTGCCACCACCTCGCGGCTGCTCAGCCGCGTTGTTCCGTTCTCGAACCGCGACAGGCGCATCCCCGCAATCGCCCGCCGGTCGCGCAGAAAGGCCTGCCGGTGCAAGGCGGGGGCGTTGCCGATGGTGCCCTTGGGGAACAGGGCGGCGGTGATCTCCATCTCGGCCCACACCCGTCCGTCGTGCTGCCATTGTAGCCGCGCGCGGGGGCGCCCGCCGGCATCGGCGGCCAGCGCACGCAGCTCGACCCGCATTGTTCCTTGGGATGGTGTCGGGCCGAAGAAGCCCACGCGGTCGATCAGGCTGGGATAGGCCGCCATGCCGGCCGCCTTGTCCCCCCACCAGCTTTCGGGATCGCCGTAGGGAAGCGCGTGCAGACCGGCATCCAGCAGGGCCGGGCCGATGGACCCTCGTACGCGCGCCGCCTTGCCCGCATCCAGGGCGGCCCAGGCACCGTCTGGCGCAATGTGCAGATTGCTCAGGATCTGGTAGGCGGGCCCGTGGAACACCTGCGCGGTGGCATAGGGGCAGGGGGCAGGTTGCGCCCCGGTCAGCGCCGGAAATGGCTGCGGCGGGGCGGGCCAGGATGCTGCGCGGACCACGCACCCGGTGGCGAGGGTTTCGCCGTCGCCCAGCAGGGTGACGCGCCCATCGGGTCCGAGTTCGGTGGCAATGGTCAGCGGCAGGGCGGCCCAGCGCTGAACCCGGACGTCTTCGATCGCGGTGACGTGGCCACCATGCTCCGCCGTGGCCATCATGTCGGCCAGGCTGGTGATGGGGATTACCGGCACCGTATAGGTGGGGCGATGGTCGCCGAACCACGGCGC
>JAEZFE010000101.1 GCA_023437865.1 Pseudomonadota bacterium
GCATTGGACCTTCACCTATGATCGCGGCACCGGTGTGGTCGGATTTGACCTCGACGGCAGCGGCCCAGACATCGCTCTCACCGTGGTAACGCTGGCCAACAAGCCCGTGCTCGACTCAGGCGACTTCATCCTGGCCTAGTCTGGCCCGCAGGGTAGGGGGATCGGCGGCCAGCGGCGCCAGCTCGCCGCCCTTCAGCCATGCCAGGCGCCATAGCTGGACTGGTGTGGGGTCGAGGTCGGCCTTGGCTGAGTTGCAGGCACGGCAGGCGGCGACCTCGTTAAGCCACGCAGCCATGCCGCCTAACGTGCGCGGCAGCAGGTGCTCGATGGTGGCGGCATCATCGCGCTTGCGGTGTCGGGTGCGCTGGGCCAGCGGGTCGCCCATGGGCCGACCGCAATGGAAGCACAGGCCCCGCTGATGCTGCCACAAGGCGTGGCAGCGACCACGGCGCCACGGCGAATCGCGGTAGTCGCTCATGGACGGCGGCTCGGTTTGGTCAGGATGAACCAGGCGCCATAGGCCATGATCGCAGCCATGCCGGCAATCGCGGGCCACGGCGCATCCGACGCCAGAACGACCCAGGCCATGGATAGCGCCATGGCTGAACATGCCACCACCTTCGCCCGCACCGGGATCACCCGGGCGCGCTCCCAGTCCGCGACATAGCGGCCCAGCAAGGGGTGGTGGAGCAGCCAATGGTGAAAGCGTGACGACGAGCGGGCGAAGGCCCACAGCGCCAAGAGCAGGAACGGAGTGGTCGGCAACACCGGCAGGACGGCGCCAATGACACCCAAGCCGACGCACAGGCAGCCGAACGTCATCAACGCCAGCCGCTTCCATCTGCCAGATGACATGTCTTCATGCTCACTCATGGTGCCAGCATAGCACGGTTGACAACCGCGCCCAGTCTTCGCACTGTCAACCGGGCATTGACGGGGGCCAAATGAACTTGCTGGAACTGATGAACCCCGGTGAGGACCTTCGCGAGAAGGCGCTTAACCGGCTTGAGGGCATTGTTGCGCTCTTTGCCGCCGAGGATGAGGACGTGCAAGACGAGGCCTTGGCTCGCGCCATCACCCTGTGCGGCAAGGAGTGGGGTGGCTACAAGGCGGGCTTGGAAGAGCTTGCCAAGCGTAGGGAAGCCGTCGGCACGGTTGAGGGCGAGCTCGAGGCCCTGCGCCTACGTGAGGAGGCCGACGATCCCGGCGTCATGATCCGGGCGGCCCGCGGGCGGCGGGCGCTGATCGGCGAGTTGGACGGGGCGCGCGCTGCTATTATCGCCCGCTACGGCAGTCTGGAAGACGCCATGCGTCCTTCCGCCATTGAATGCATGTTCATTGAAGCCGCTCATAGCTTGGCCGAGGGTGAGACTGTCGATCCGTGGTCGCCCCTGGCGGACTGGTCGGTGCCCTGGCACCCCATTCCCGATGCGTTGAAGGCGGCCGTAACCCAGGCCTGCCCGCTGCCTGCCACTGTGGCCGATGCTCGTGCGGAAGCCCTGGCCTGGGAAGAGCGCCGGCTTGAGCGTGAGCTGCTGACCGAAGGGCCGGGCTCCGCCGCGCTGCCCACTGCCTGTGCCGCTCGCCACCGGCTGGTGGAGGACCTGTGGGCGCGCAGGCTGCCGGCCCGCAATGCGGCGGAACTGGAAGCACGGCTGGAATACTGGATTGGGCGGGGAGGCGACGATGGTGCCGGCTATGCGGTCCTGGCTGCGGATGTGCGGCTACTGGTCGCCTCCGGCGGCTTGGTGAAGTGTGGGGAGGGGACAAAGGAAAAAGCGCGCCGCCTCAAGGCCGAAAACCCAGGCTGGTCGCTGGCCCGCATCGGCGAGGAACTGGGCATCAGCCGTCAGGCAGTCCACAAGCATCTCAATTCCTGAGGTCAGGCACCACCTGCAACGTCATCCTAGCCTTTCGAACGAAGTCTAGCCGCGGCTTAACCGTCCGTAGGTCCTGGTGGCCTTCCTTTGCCCATTTTCCCATTCCCAACATCTTAAGCATGATGCGGGTGTCGGAGCGGGCGAGGAGGACGTACCATGGAATGTTGCCATCTCTGCGGGGCGCCGATGCCCCACCACCTTGATGAATGCCGTGCACACCGCGATCTGGCGTTGTTCGCCCGCGTTTACCGTCGTCTGGTGGCCGAATCACGTAACCCACTGCTTCAGGCCCGTCTGGCACGCCATCTTCAACGCCATGGCATCAGCCACGAGGACATTGCGGCTTAAGCTTGGCGCCTGCTCTATCGGGCGCTAATCTCCCCACACACCTTTGGGGAGAGTGAACATGCGCCGTGCCGTCCTTATCCTTTCGGCCATTCTTGCCGCCAGCCCCGCTTCCGCCCAGTTGCTGGATGTGCTAACGGCGCCCAAGACCTTGATCGACCGCGCCATTGAGGCGCGTTCGACGACCGATATCTCCAAGGATAACGAGATTGTGGTCAAGGTGAATGGGATCATGGCCGATCTGGGCACCATCAAGGCCTCCACCGAGATCTATGAACAACGGCTGCTGATCACCGGCGTATTCGACGACAAGAACCTCTACGACCGGTTCGAGCGCGAAGTCCGTGCGGTCAAAGGTATCAAAAAGCTGTATTGGCATGTGTCGTACGTTGCCAAGGACGATGCCCGGCGCAAGCAGATGCTGGATTGGGCTGACGCGACCGTGATGGGCACCAAGGCGCAGGGCCGCCTGATCGGCACCAAAGGCGTCGCCGACGTCAATTTCCGCACTACTGCCGATGCCTTCGGCACCGTTTTCCTGCTGGGCCGCGCCCGTTCGGGTGAAGAGGCAAACAAGGCGCTTGCCCGCATCAAGGATGGCAACGGCATCAAGAAGGTGGTCTCGTACGTCGACGTGCGGCCATGAACCCGTTGGCCCGCAGGCTTCTCGTCTACGCCGTGTGTGGCGTTGTGGTAGCGGCGTTCGCGCCAGTGCTGCCATTCCACTATCTGGCGGCGGCGGGCGTAATCCTGGTGGGCCTGTTCCTGATTGACCTGATACAGAGCACGCGGCGGCGGCGGTGAGGGGACGTCTGGCTTTCCTGGTGTCTGCCATGCCGGGTGTTTTCGTGGTGCTGTGGAGCACGGGCTTCATCGGCGCCAAGTTCGGCCTGCCCTATGCGGAACCCTTCACCTTCCTGTCGTTGCGGTTCATCGCCGTAATCGCGCTGCTGGCCGGTGTCGCCCTCGCGACCCGCGCCCCATGGCCGCGCCAGCCTCAGTTGCTGGGGCACTTGGCGGTGTCCGGCCTGCTGGTCCACGCCGTTTATCTCGGGGGCGTGTTTGCCGCCATCAGGGCAGGCCTGCCCTCGGGCATCACCGCGCTGGTGGTGGGCCTCCAGCCGGTGCTGACCGCTCTGGTGGCCGGCAAGGTGCTGGGCGAACGGGTGTCAGGCCGCCAATGGGGCGGGCTTTCCCTGGGGCTGGCGGGCGTAGGCATGGTGCTGTCCACCCGGCTGACGGGAGTGGATGTAGCCGCGCTGCCATGGCGCGGTCTGGGATTTGCTGCCGCGTCGCTGGTCGGCATGACCGCAGGTACGCTGTACCAGAAGCGCTTCTGCACCGGCATGGACCTGCGAACCGGCGCGGTAATCCAGTATGCCGCCGCCGGGCTGCTGATCGCCCCGGTGGCGGCCTTGACCGAGACCATGCGGGTGCAATGGACGGCCGAGTTCGTCTTCGCCCTGGGCTGGCTGGTGGTGGTGTTATCGGTGGGGGCGATCAGCCTTCTGATGACGCTGATCCGCATGGGCGAGGCGGCCCGCGTGGCCAGCCTGTTCTATCTGGTGCCGCCGGTGACGGCGATGATGGCGTGGGCGTTGTTTGACGAGCAGTTGGGCGTCATGGGCTTGGCCGGAATGGCGGTGGCGGCAGCTGGCGTGGCGTTGGTCGTGCGGCGTTAACTTCCCCCCATGCGCGGGGGCACTCCCCTGCACGGGTGATTGGCCTTCCGGACCCATGCTCCGACATGAGGTCTGGACCGCCAATCGTCTGGGAGGAAAGCATGACCTACGAAGGTGGATGCCTGTGTGGTTCGGTACGTTACCGCATTACCGGCGAACCGCTGTCGGCCGGCTATTGCCATTGCCGCATGTGCCAGCGGGCTGCGGGCGCGCCGGTGGTGGCCTGGGTGGCATTCCGGCGTGAGGATTTCCACTTCGTTAAGGGCGAGGCCGACAGTTTCCAGGCCAGCGCCCGCGCGATCCGCCGCTTTTGCCCCCATTGCGGTACCGCATTGACGTTCGAATATTCCGGCAGCACCGAGACGGTGGACGTCACCATCGCCAGCCTGGACGACGCCACCGAGCCGGTCTACCAGATGTGGAGTTCGTCGCGGCAACCCTGGCTCCACATGGAGCCCGAGCAGCCCACGCGACATTAAGCTTACCGGAGGGTCATGCGATCCAGCAGGCGGCGGATGAAGGCCTCGCCCTGGGCAACCTGATCGAGCGTGATGAATTCGTCGGGTTTGTGGGCCTGGGCGATGTTGCCCGGCCCGCAGACCACTGTTGGAATTCCTGCATCGTGGAATAGGCCGGCCTCCGTGGTGAAGCTGACCTTCGCGGTATCGTTGTTGCCGGACAACTGACGCGCCAGGACCGCGGCTTCGTCGTCCTCGGCGGTGTCCAGGCCGGCAGTGGTGTTGTATTCGTCGAACAGGATGCCTGCATCCTCGCTGACGGCTAGCATCTCGGGAACAAGTGACAGGGCGAAGGCGCGTAATTCGGCCATCAAGCCATCCACGTGGTGGTTCGGCAGGTTACGGAACTCGAACTCGAATCCGCAACGGGCGGGAACGATGTTCAGTGCAGTGCCGCCGCCGATCACGCCGGTATGCACGGTCGTGTAAGGTGGATCATAGCCATCGTCGAACGGACCCTGCTCACGGATGCGGCGCTGCATTTGGCGCAGGAAAGCCACCATCTCGGCGGCAATCTCGACTGCGTTGACGCCGAGATGGTTGAGTGCCGAGTGGCATTCCTTGCCATGCAC
>JAEZFE010000116.1 GCA_023437865.1 Pseudomonadota bacterium
GCGAAACTGCGCCCCCCCGCCGCCCGCGGCGCCCGGCGGCGCCGGGCCGAGGTCCTCCAGAGCGGGCTGGACTCCTATGCGGTCATGCGCGACCGGCCCGACCATGTCGGCACCTCGATGCTGTCGCCGCACCTGGCCTTCGGTGAAATCAGCCCGCGCCAGGTGTGGCACGCGGCCCAACGCCATCCCGAGGCGGCGGGGCTCGAAACGTTCCTGAAGGAACTGGGCTGGCGCGAATTCAGCCACCATCTGCTGGCCACCAATCCCGACCTGCCGAGCAAGCCGCTGAACCCGGCCTTCGCTGCCTTCCCGTGGGCCGACGACCCGCTGGGCCTGCGGGCGTGGCAGCGGGGCATGACCGGTTTTCCCATCATTGATGCCGGCATGCGGCAATTGTGGCAGACCGGCTGGATGCACAACCGGGTGCGCATGATCGTCGGCTCGTTCCTGGTCAAGGATCTGCTGCTGCCCTGGCAGGTGGGCGAGGCGTGGTTCTGGGACACCCTGTTGGATGCCAATACCGCCGCCAACGCCGCATCCTGGCAATGGATCGCCGGCTGCGGCGCCGATGCCGCGCCCTATTTCCGCGTCTTCAACCCGGTGCTCCAGGGCGAAAAGTTCGATCCGCGCGGCCGTTATGTCCGCCAATGGGTGCCCGAGCTGGCGGCCATGCCGGATCTGACCATCCACCGCCCATGGGAGGCACCGCCGCATGTCCTGGCGCAGGCCGGCATCCGGCTGGGCGTGACCTACCCTCACCCCATCCTGGATCATGGCGCGGCGCGGCGGCGGGCACTGAACGCCTATGGGCAGGTGAAGGGGGGCTAACCCCGCCACCCGGACACCCGCCGCTTCACCAGGCGGATGATCGCGCGCAGCACCGGAAGCTTCTCGTAGACTTGCTCGCCCGCATCCCAATGCTCGAAATGGGTCAGCACCCGGCCCTCGGCGTCGAAGCGCAGCTCGGTAACACCGTCGCAGATCCAAGGCAGGCCCTGACGGATGGATTTGGGGCGGCAGGTAAAATGCCAGCGCAGGAAGCACGTATCTCCGTCGCAGGCGCAATGGGTGAAGGTGAAGCGCGGGTCCTCGATGTCCTCGAACACCTTGGCGAACACCCGCTTCACATTGGCCAGGCCACGCGCATCGACGAAGGGATCGTGATAGTGGATATCGGGGGCGGCAAGTTGCTCCAGCCGGGGGATGCTGTCGGGGCGGAGCGTCTCCAGGAAATCGCGCCAGGCATGGCAGCGGGCGTGGTCGTGCATCCCATCCTCCATGTGCTGTCCCCTAGATGGAGGGCGGGCGGGCGCTTGTCAGCGGCGGAACGCGCGAGCGGCGGCGGACACGGCAGCAGCCTCCGAAGGTCGTAACCCTTACGGGCGCGGACTCCTACGACCGAAGCAGAATTCCTGCGCCCCCTCCAAGCGGCTATGGTCGTTCTCCAATCGCCACCCACCGAGGAGGGGGAGCATGGAGGATCAGGACAAGACCGGAAGTATTGCGGCCTTGATCGCCCTGGCTCTGGTGATCGTCGCCTGGGCATGGAACCCCAGCCCGTTCGGCATAACCGACCCCTCGGGACTGGAGCGGGCCAGCCGTCAGGCGTTGGAGCAGAACGCCGTGGGGGAGCCGATGCACTGGCACGACAAGGGTACCGGCACCACCGCCACCATCACCCCTGCCCGCGCCTACCGCGATATCGGCGGCCAGTTGTGCCGGCCCTACGCCGTCGTGCTGGCCTCAGCCGGCAAGGAGGCCAACAGCCGCCACGTGGCCTGCCGCGACCAGGGGGGACGGTGGACCGCCACCGACGACACTCCGCCCGCCCCCAACCGTTTCGACCATTGGCTCGCCCAGTTGTCGGAACCGGGCGAGCAGGTCGCCAGAACGCGGTGAGCCGCCCAGCCGGTTAACGGCCGGGCATCCACACCGAGCGGCAGGTGCGCACCATATCGGCCCACTCGCGCATCACACCGTCGATGCCCGCCGACAATTCATCGGAGACGGTGAGCAAATCCGGCGGCGGCAGGGCCAGAAACGCCTCGGCTGTGCCGCTGTCTCGGTGGATGGTCATGCCCAGCTTGGTCGCCAACGCCACCATGGCGAAGTTGTCGGCCTGGCAGAGGGTATAGAGCTTCTCGGCATGCCGGTTGCGTGCCCAGCGCGCCGCCCGCTTGAACAAATCGGCGCCGATCCCCTGGCCGCGGTGATCGGGATCGACCGAAACTCCGATTTCGGCGATGTCGCCCGCAAAGGCGACATGAACGGCAGCGACCAGCCTTTCTTCGGTGAAGCGCCCAAAAATCAAATCCTCGGGTTCGATCCCGGCGACATAGCGCTCGATCAGCTGATCGGAAACCCGGGCATGGGCGAAGCGGAATTGGCGGTCGTGCTCGGTGAGGCGCTTGAGATGGTCCACGAACAGCGGTCGCTCGTGAAGCAGCAGTTTGCGGATCAGCATCTCTGAAGGCCTCCGTATCTGCTTCTGACTGGCTAAAGCATGGGGACGCCCATGCTGCGGCGCAACATCATGCCCGCGATTGTCATAGAGGCACCGGCGGCGGGAACAAAAAAGGGCGCCCGCCGAGACGGGCGCCCTTGGCACAGTGCTTCGCCCTATTCCAGCCGGCCGAGGGCGCGGGCGATGACGAGGTAGAGCTTGCCCACCTCCGACGAGGTGAAGGTGCCGGTCAGCACGTCGGCGTAGTCGGACTGGCGGGCCTGATTGAGCAGCGCCTCGAATTCCGACAGGTAGCGGGTGACGTATTCACGGAACTCGCCGTCATCCTCGAACTTGTTCTTGATGGCGGCGATCTGGTGCTTGTCCAGGTTCTTGAGGATCTTGCGCACGAACACCGACTGGTCACCGGCATGGAACTCACGCCATGCCTTGTCGTCGATGTTGGCGGCGAAGATGCGCCCGATGTCGACCGACAGCGATTGCAGCCTTTCGACGATGAACGCGGCGTTCCGCAGGAAGTGCTCCACCGACGCCGAGGAGCGGTGTTCTTCCAATTGCTCGACGCGAACCTCGGCCAGCTTGGAGGCGTTGACCAGATCGTCGGCCTGGCGGGCGAACGTGGCGGTCAGGCTCTCGGCCTGCTGGGCCAAACGCTCGCCGGTGATCCCGAGGTCATTGGACTTCTGCCGGATCATCTCGAACGAGCTTTCCAGCTTGGCGCCGGTACGCTCGGTGCTGTCCTGCAGCTCCATGGCCTGACGGCGCAGGCCGTCACCGGCATTGCGCACCGACACGGTGATGCGCTCGCTGGCCTGTGTCAGCTCGCGGATGCCGGCACGCAGGGTGTCGCCGGCAGCGGTGACCTGAGCGGCGGTCTTGTTGGACGTCTCCTCGAAGTCGCGGCTGATTTGACGCAGGGCATCGCCAGCCGTCTGCGAGTTGTGGAACACCTGCTGGGCCGCTTCGCCCACCTCCACGGTGTGCTTGGCGATGGCTTGGCCGAAGGCCTTGAGCACCTCGGACGAATCGTCCGCCACGCGCGACAGCAGCGTGGCCTGACCGCCCAGGGCCTCGCCCACCGCGCCGACGCTGGCCTGAGCCTGATCGGCGGCGGCCACCACCTGCTCGGTGTGGCGTCGCAGAACCTCGCTGACGCCCTTGATGCGGCTCGCGGTCTGCTCGGACACCGCGGCGAGCTGACCGTTGCTCTTGTCCAGCATGTCGGCCACGCCGGCCGTTTCCGACATGGCCCGGGTGGCGGCGACGCCCACCTCGGTGGTGCGCTGGCGCAGGCCCTCGCCCACGGCTTCCAATTCGACGCCGACGCGCGAGCTCATGGCGATCAGGTCGTTGGTGCCCTGGCGCAAGGTATCGGCAATGGTCTTGACCTTGGCCATGACCGAGTCCGAGGTGCTGACCAGGTGACGCGATTGCTGGTTCAGCGAGGCTTCCGACAGGCGGGACTGGGTGGAAACCACATTGGCGGCGTCGGCCAGCTCATCGGCCTGCTTGCGCAGGGACAGGCGGATGGCTTCGGCTTGGCCGGCGGCCTTATCGGCGCCCTTGCCCAGATCCTCGATGTGCAGGCGCAGGGTTTCGGAAACCTCGCGGGCGCGCACCTGCATCTGGTCGGAGGCGGCGGACAACGCACGGGTCTGGCCCTGGAAACCATCGCCCACCTCGCGGATGCGCGCAACGGCACGGTCGACCGCCTGGTCCACCTCGTCCTTGCGGGCAACGAACACCTCGCCCACCTGGCCGAGCTGGGCGCTGGCCTCGTCGGTGACCGACTTGATCTGCTCGCAATGGCGGCCGAGCTGGTCCTCCATTTCGCGGAAGCGGCCCATGGCCTGGTCGGACGCCGACGACACCTCACGCGACTGCACCGACAGCGCCTCTTCGACGATCTTGATGCGCGACAGCACGCGGTCGGTGATCTGGTCGAGGCCGGTGGCCTGCTGCTGCAACGAGGCGGAGATACGGGCCGTCTGCTCGCCCAGACGCTCGGCCGACTTGTCGAGATCGGTGTTCTGGCGCACGAACAGGGTATCCAGCGCCTCGACCCGGCCCGACAGGGTGGCGGCCACCTCATCGGTGCGGATGGCGGCCTTGTCGGCGGCGGCATGCACCGCAGCAGCCTGGGTCGAGAGCACATGGCTCACTTGTTCCGCGCGCTCGACCGCGTTGCGGCTGGCGCGGTCCAAGGTGTCGGCATGCTTGGCGACCTGGCCGGCGAGGCCTTCGGCGCGGGCAACGGCGGTGGCCGAGGTGACGTCGATGGCCTCCACATGCCGGTGCAGGGTCTCGCCGAATTCCTTCACCCGGGTGGCGGCGAATTCGGTGGCCGTGTTCATTTCCTGGGTCTGCTGGCGCAGCAGATGCTCGACCTCGCGGGCCCGCGCGGTGGCGGCATCGGCGGCATGGGTCAGACGGTCCACCTCGCCTTGCAGCGCGTCGAGAACGGTCTTGGCCTCGCCATTGATCCGGGCCACCAGACCCGACATGGAATCAGTCTGGCCGGCCATGGCCGCACGGACCTGCTCGGCATCGGCCAGCGCACGGGCGGAGACGTCGCCGAGTTCACGGGCCTGGCCGCGCAGGGATTCAGCCACGGCCTTGACGCGGGTTTCAGCCCCCTCGGCGGGATAGGTCAGCAGGGCGAGCTGTTGCGACAACTGATCGGCCACCTCGCGCACGGTGCGGCCACGGTCAAGCCACGCCAGCACCAGCCATAGGAACGCGGCAGGCACCAAGGCGGCGCCGGCGATGCCGCCCAGTTCCTGCGGCTGCAAGGCCAACACATTGTCCCAGCCAATATTGCTGGTGGCGTAAAAACCACAGAACAGCAACCAGGCCAAGGTGGCAGCCAGCGCGGCGACATGGATCAGCGAGGCGCCGCCCTTGGCGAAGCGGACGCGCCTGGGCGGTGCAGTGCCGGCCATGGGCGGCGGCACCGGGATCACCAATTCGCCTATCTTGATGACCTCCGCCTCCGTGGCGGAGGGCAGCACCGGCTCATTGGCGCCGCCCCTCATGATCGTCGTGTCGCCCATTACCAGTCCCTTGCGCTGAAAGCCGTTGCACAGAGCCGCGTCTCGCGGGCACGGAAAAGGTAACCCGCGCCCCGCCCGGCTCGGGTGAAACCCCGAGAATCCCCGGGGAGAGGATGCCCGTCCCGGGGTCAAAAATCAAACATTTGGAGGTGGCAGACCTGCCCAAAAGGGATAAGGTCACAACTAATTACACTATAAAACTAGTAGTCTTTTCATAAGACGTTGACGCAGACATTTGTGTAGTTTAATTTGCTCCCGAATTCCTCAGGGAGACCCCCATGTCCGAGGCCTATCCGCATCTGGCTACCATTGCCGCCTTCGCGCGTGACGCCGGCCTTACTCCCGCCAATCCACTGCGCCAGCCGCTGGCCGAGGCGCGGACCACCGCCCTGGCTTATCAAGCCCTGTGGAACCAGTCGCTGCCCGCCATCGCCCGCATTCATGAAGCGGCCACGGTGTCGCCGCGCGGCACGCGGGTGGCGCTGAAGATATTCTCCCCTGCCGAACGCCCCGACGGCCTGCCGGTGCTGATCTATTTCCATGGCGGCGGATTTGCGCTGAACTCGGTTGCCACCCACGAGCGGCTGATGCGACTGCTGGCGTTGCGCTCGGGCGCGGCGGTGGTGGGAGTCAGCTACACTCTGGCCCCGGAACTGCGCTTCCCCGGTCAGTTGGAGGAGGCCCTGGCCGCCATCGCCTGGGTGCGGACCGAGGGCGCCCGCTATGGTCTGGATGCCGGCCGGTTGGCGGTAGGCGGCGATTCGGCAGGCGCCAATCTGGCGCTGGCGGCCACCCTGACGTTGCGCGATGCGGGCGAAGAGCTGCCGGCGCTGGGCCTGCTGTTCTACGGCATGTTCTCGGCGGATCTGGCCAGCCCGTCGCACCACACCTACGGCGCGGGCGCCTTCGGCCTGACCACCGAGCGGGTGGACTGGTTCTGGACGCAATATGTGGCCGACCGCGCCCAGCGCGACAATCCGCTGGCCGCGCCCCTGCTGGCCGACCTGCACGGCCTGCCGCCGCAATTGGTGATCGGCGCCGGACTGGATTGCCTGCTCGACGATTCCCTGCGCCTGGCCGAGCGGCTGAACGCCGCCGGAGTGCGCAACACCCTGTCGGTTTATCCTGGCATGCCCCATTCCTTCATGCAGATGAGCGCCCTTCTGCCTCCGGCAGATGCCGCCATCAGCGAAGCGGCCCACGTGCTCAGGCGGTCCCTGAGCGTGCCGCTGCCTCTGGCTGCCGAATAACGCTACGTTCGGGCGGGAAGCGCAGCATGACGCGGGTGCCCAGGCCAGGAGTGCTTTCCAGCTCCAGCAGGCCGCCGTGCAATTCCATGAGATTGCGCGACAGCGGCAACCCCAGCCCCAGGCCCTGATAGCGCCGCTCCAGCCGGGTGTCGACCTGACCGAAGGCGGCCAGCGCCTTGTGCTGGTCATGGGGAGCGATGCCGATGCCGGTATCCTCGATCGAC
Source organism: Pseudomonadota bacterium (assembly GCA_023437865.1). Taxonomy (GTDB): domain Bacteria; phylum Pseudomonadota; class Alphaproteobacteria; order Rhodospirillales; family Magnetospirillaceae; genus Magnetospirillum. The sequence continues at coordinate 6,992 of JAEZFE010000116.1, forward strand.
AGGGTAATGGCGCCGTCCTCCTCGCTCCAGGCGCGGACGACCACCTTGCCGCCTGCCGGGGTGAACTTGACCGCGTTGCCCACCACGTTCAGCAACACCTGTTTGATGCGCAACTCATCGGCCCTGAGCGCGGGCAGCCCCGGCTCGATATCCGCCTCGACCGCCACCTCTCCGGCGCTGGCACGATCGCCTACCATGGTCAGCGCGGCGACGATCAGCCGCGGCACCGGCACCTCCTCATCACGCAGGGCGACACGGCCGCTTTCCACCTTGGCAACGTCGAGCACGTCGTTGATCAACGCGGTCAGGTGATGGCCGGACTCGACAATGTGCCTGCAGTATTCCTTGTAGCGGTCATTGCCGAGCGGCCCCAGGATCTCGGCCTGCATGGTCTCCGCAAAGCCGTTGATGGCGTTGAGCGGCGTTCGGAGTTCATGGCTCATGGCGGCCAGGAACTCGGTCTTGGCCCGGTTGGCATCCTCGGCAGCACGCTTGGCGTGTTCCAGCGCCAAGGCGGCGGCGCGGGTGTCGGTCAGGTCGACGCTCCACGCCACCAAGGCAGGGCGGCCGCCGAAGACGATGGGCGTCCACGTCACCCAGCACCATAGGTCTTCGCCGTCGGCGGAGCGGCATTGCAACTCGGCGCTGGTCGGCCGGCCCAGGGCCAGCGCACGGGCCGCCTCGAACTCGCGGATGGCGGGGTCGAGGTAGAACGTGCTTTCGCCGCGCCCCAGCACCTCGTCCGGCGCCAAGCCCAAGGTGGCCGCCTGATGCTGGTTGCAAAACAGTACGCGGCCTTCGGCATCGGCCACCAGGATGCCAACCGGGCTGGCCTCGAAAAGCTCGGTCAGCCGTGCCTCGGCGGCACGCGAAACCTCGGCGGCGGCCTCGGCGGCGGCCACGCGGGCCAGCATTTCCTGCTCGGAATAGACCGCCGAGATGGATCGGGTGGTCAGGAACGCCCGCGCCAGGCCGTGCGACAATACGAAAAAGCCGCCGGCGAAGATGGCGTGCGAGAGCCACCACAGATGGGTCCACGCCTTCGTCGCCAGGAAGCCCACCGACGAGATGGCAAACGCCACCAAAGCCACCTGATAGGCCCCCATCAGCCCCGAACGCAGGCGCCGCCGCCGGATCGTGACGACACCACCCAGGTTCAGCAGGATGGCCAGCCCCTCCATTACCCAACGGGTGACGGGGTCACCGGCAAGAGGCGAGTGGGCCAGGGCCGCCACGGCGCCATCGACCAGCAGCACGGCCACCACCCAGGGCAGCCAGCCCTTGGGATCGCGCCGGACCGAGGGCAGCTCCGCCGCCTCGCCCAGGCGCATCAACGCTTCCAGCAGGAAGGCCGCCATCACAACGCGTGAGGCGGGACCGAACAGGATAAACAGCCAGAGATCATGGCTGGCGGCGCGGGTCAGCAGGCCATGAGGGCCGTAGACCAGGGCAAATCCCAGGAAGGCGAGAGCCATGTAGCGCAACGCCGACTCACCATTGGCGAGGTAGCAGCGGTAGGCCACCCAGGCGGCGAACAGTGAAAGCACGATGGAAATGCCAATGGCGGCTTCATGCACCGGGATGTCGTGGAACACCAACGGCGGATCCTGGAAGACATGAAGATAGGCCACCAGCCCCAAAGGCAGCAGGACGAACGCGATCTCCAGCGCTCCCCGATAGAGCGCCGTCACGCGAGTAAGCGGCCCAGCCTCCTTGCCGGCTTGCGGTGCCAACGCCCCAATCTCCCGCCCGGGATCTGAACCTCAAGGATAGGGCGGTTGACTGGGTTCGGGCAAGAGCGCGCGCCAGACTTACCCGGCGAGATGTCGATAAATTCGCGGCAACGCGGCGCTGAGCTGCGCCAAGTGATGCACAATGGCGAAGCTGCCGCGTCCAAATACGTGCGGAAAGTAAGTCTGGGCCTTCTTGTCGATGGTGACGCCGAACACTGCCAGCCCCTTGGCACGGGCCTCCTGCACCGCCTTGCGGGTGTCCTCGATGCCGTAACGGCCTTCGTAATGGTCGATGTCGTTGGGCTTGCCGTCGGTGATCACCAGCAGCAGGCGGTGGCGATTGGGCCGCGCCTCCAATTCGGCGGCGGTGTGCCGGATGGCGGCGCCGATGCGGGTGTAATAGCCGGGCTTGAGCGCGCCGATGCGCTTCATCACCGTCTCGCCCAGGTTCTCGTCGAAGCCCTTGACCGTATCCACCTTGACCCAGGCCCGCTTGCGCGAGGTGAATGAATAGATGGCGAAGGGATCGCCGCAGGCGGCCAGGCCGTGGCTGAAGACGGCCAGGGCTTCCTTCTCGACGTCGAGGACGCGGCGGTTCTCGATCCACGCATCGGTGGACAGCGAGGTGTCGACCAGCACGGCCACGGCAAGGTCGCGCTCCATGGGCCGGCGCTGCATCCACACCCGGTCGGAACACTGGCCCGAAGCGGCCAGATCCGAGCGAGCGCGCACCACCGCCTCGGTGTCGAGCTCCTGGCCATCCATCTGGGCGCGCAGGATCAGGGCCTTGGTGCGCAGCGCCTCGAACTGGCGGCGCACCTGGCGGATGCGGCGCTTGGCCTGCTCGCCCGGCACCCAGGTCTCGCCCTCCTCGGCGGCCGTGCCCATCAGCACCGAGCAATGATCCTTGTGATAACAGGCGGCGCGGTGATCCCATTCGGGATAGAGATGGGTGCCGGTAAGACGGGTGATCTCGGTCGCCTCGGGCGGCAGGTCGAGGTCGAATTTCAGCTTGGTGGCGGCCTTCTTGCCGTGGCTCGAGATGGTGATCTTGTCCATCTCGTCGGCGGCCTTCTTGGCCTCCTCCTCGTCGGGGTCGTCGGCGCCGCGGTTCACGTTGACCATGTCGGCAAAGGATAGGATCTTCTCGAACCGGTTCAGGATCAGCGGATCCTTGCGGTCGGCATTGTCCTGGCGCTTGCGCTCGGCGCGGCGGCGCTTGTCCTCCTCGTCCTGCTCCTCCTTCTTGGAGCCGGGCTCGGACATCTCCTCCTCGTCGGGCCGCGCCTCGGGGTCGCGGTGCAGCGCCTCGCCCCACAGCGGCACCGGCAGGAACGGCTTATAGTTCGCCGGCGCGGCGGTGGCGGAAACCGGCGCCGCCGGCGAGCCGCCGAGCATCTCGACCACCAGCGCCTCGATCTGAGCCTCTGCCCCGGCCAGCGGACGCTTGGGGCGCATGGCACGCAAGGCGGCGCACAGCGCATCGTGCCGGCGGGTCATGCCGGGAAAATTCTTCAGCACGGATTCGGACGCGGCCTTGGCGCGGGCCAGGAAGGCCAGATCGGCCCGCAACGGGTCGGTTTCAGGCGCGCCCGCCGGCGGCAGGGCGGCGAAGAAGGCGGCCAGCCAAAAGTACAAATCGCGGTTGAGGGCGGCGTCGGGGAAATGGTCAAGCTGGTCGGGCAGCGACAGCGACACCTCGTCGCGGCTGGCCACCACCATGCGCTCGTCCTCCATGCCGACTCGCTGCTTCCAGGTCAGCCGGTGCGTGGAGGTGCGCAGGGACGCGGCGGTGATGGCGACGCCCCGGTCGCCGCCCAGTCCGCGGAAGAACACGGCAAGCTGGCCGCGCACCTGGTCGAGCGTGACCGCCGCTTCTGGGAAGCGCGGCCACGAATGCTTCTCGCCCACCAGCCGGTGCCAGAACTTGCCGACCGTATCTTCCAATTCGAGGAATTCGAGGAAGGACATGATGTTTACCCGAATACAGCCAACACCACTTCGTCCAGGCCCTTCTTGACGTCGGGGTCGTCGGTCAGCGGTTCGATCATAGCGCATTGCACCGCTTCGCGGATGGACATGCCGGCCTGGATCAATGTGGCGCAGTAGACCAGCAGGCGGGTCGAAACGCCTTCCTCCAGATCATGGCCCTTCAGCGCGCGCAGCCGCTGGGCCAGCTGGACCAAGGAATAGACCTTGGATTCGGACAGGCCGGATTCGGTAGCGACCACCTGGGTTTCCACCTCGGTGGGCGGGAAGTCGAATTCGATGGCGACAAAGCGCTGGCGGGTCGAGGGCTTGAGCTGCTTCAGGACGTTCTGGTAGCCGGGGTTGTAGGACACCACCAGCATGAAATCGTCCGGGGCCT
>JAEZFE010000117.1 GCA_023437865.1 Pseudomonadota bacterium
CGCCCGCGCGGTGCGGCAGATCCTGCTGAACCTGCTGTCCAACGCCGTGAAGTTCACCCCCGCCGGCGGCCAAGTCATCACCAGCGCGCGCGTAACCGACGACGGCTGGCTGGCGCTGGCGGTGGCCGACACCGGCATCGGCATCGCCGCCTCGGACTTCGCCCGTGTATTGGAACCATTCGGCCAGGTGGATTCAGAACAGGCCCGGCTGCATAGCGGCCAGAGCACCGGCCTGGGCCTGCCGCTCACCCGCCGCTTCGCCGAATTACATGACGGCAAACTGGTGCTGGAAAGCGAAATGGGCAAAGGCACGGTGGTGATGGCATTGTTTCCGCCAGAACGCGTGCGGTTTTAAACCAAATCCGCCACCGTCTTCTTGTCCAGCACGGCCAGGAATGCGGCCAGGGCCTCATCCACCACCCCGGCCAACTTGCACTGGGGCAGCGGGCAGGGTTGGCCGCCGTCGCTGCACGGCAGGAGAGCCAAATTCTCTTCGCCCCGCATCAAAGCGCCGAGATTGATGGTCGAGGGATCACAGGCCAAACGCAGGCCGCCATTCTTGCCGCGCACAGTGACGACATAGCCCAGCTCCGTCAGGCGGCGGCCGATCTTTTTCAGATGCTCGGCGGAGATATTGTAGAACTCGGCCACTTCGCGCACCGTGACCACCCGATCCCTGCGCGGCGCCAAATACACCAACAGCCGCAGGGAGAAATCCGTGAATTGGGTGATCCGCATTATCGCACCAGAGAATCGTTCGCCTGATATTCCCTCAACTGAGTTGCGCGTTCAACGACGCTGGTAATAAGGGCAGGCAATTCCGCGCCCCTGCCGGCCAAGGCCTCATGTTCGGCCTGGGTCAGCAAACGGAAAAGTATATCCTCGCCGAACATGGCGGCTTTGCCGCGCATGGCGTGGGCATGTTCGGCCAGGTCCGACAGCGATGCCGACGCCAAGCTTTCCAGCCTCTGAGCGTCGCGCTCCATCTCGGCGACGAATAGCGGCAGCATGTGCTCCAGCCCTTCCGGGATATCGGGCGGCGGCGGCAGAGGCTGTGCGACGGCCTCAAAGGATTGCAGCCCGGCAAGGGCTGTGATCAGAGCGTGACAGTCGATGGGCTTGGCCAAAAACGCAGTGAAGCCCGCGTCCTCGGCCAGGCGGCGATCAGCCGGCGCGGCGCCAGCGGTCAGCGCCACCAGCGGCAACGGCGCCAGCCCTAGACGGCGTTCGCGCGCGCGGATGGCACGGGCAGCCTCAAAACCGTCCATGCCGGGCATGCGCAGATCCAGCACGACCAGATCGTATTGGTTGGCCTCAACCTTCGCCAACGCTTCAGCACCGTCTGCGGCCTCGTCGATGATGGCGCCGGTGCCAGCCAGGAACTGACGCAGCACCAGCCGGTTCAACTCGGCATCATCGGCCAACAGCAGGCGCGTGCCCGGGGGCAGCGCGCAGGCCGTAACCGAGGCAAAAGCCTCTTGGGCTGGCGGGTCGCATTCCGGCAACGGCAATTCGCACCAGATGACTGTTCCCACGCCATGCGCGGACCGCACGCCGACGCTTCCCCCCATCAACTCGGCGAGACGACGGCAGATGGCGAGACCCAGACCGGAACCGCCATGGGAGCGGCGCGACGAGGCATCGACCTGGGTGAAGGTCTCGAAAATCTCATCCTGGCGATCAGCGGGAATTCCGCAGCCAGTGTCACTGACCTGCAGTCGGATGCCATGTTCGCCCCGGAATACGTCCAGCCGCACCTCGCCCTCGCTGGTGAACTTGGCGGCATTGCCGAGGAAATTCAGCACGATCTGGCGAATTGCGCCCGCATCCCCGGCCACACAGGCTGGCAGCCCATCGCCCATGCTCACATGAAAGCTCAGCCCCTTGGCCGTCGCCTGGGCCCGCCCCAACTCGCCCAATTCGGTCACGAAACGGACCAGCGCGATGGGCTCCGGGTCAAGCTCCAACCGCCCCGCCTCGATACGCGACATGTCCAGGATGTTGCCCATCAACTGGGTCAGGTGGGCTGCGGTGTGGCGCAACAGGCCTACATAGTGGCGCTGGGTGTCGTCGAGCGGCGTTTTTTCCAGCAATTCGGTCAGGCCGGCCCAACCGTGCAGCGGAGTGCGAATCTCGTGGCTCATCACCGCCAGGAACTCGGACTTGGCGTGTGACGCCTGCTCGGCGGCAGCCTTGGCCTCCTCCAGCGAGGCGGTGCGCTCACTCACCTTTCCTTCGAGTTCACGGTTGAGCGCTGCCAACCGCAGCGACGCTGTGCGCTCGGCGCGGAACAGGCGCAGCGCCAAGGCCGCACAGTAGCACAGACCGAAGGCGGCAAAGCCCAGCGGCACCAGATCAAGCGACGCAATGACGCGTTGGTAATGCAGCGAGTCATTGACCACTGTGGCGCTGAGCAGCAGGCTGCCAGCCAGAACCCAGGCGGCGCCGTCACGGTGTCGGAGCAGCGCACGACCGAGCATGATCGCCCCCGCCAGCGGCGTCAGCAGGATGCAAGCCTGAAACGGATCACGGAACTGGGTGTAGAAGGCCGGTTCGGCCACTAATACCAAGGCGGTCATGGCGCCCGACACCGCATAGGCGGGCCACGCCACCCAGCGCGGCACCTCCGTTGGAAACAGGGCGCGCAGAAAGCCCAGATACATGCCGGGAAAAATGTAGAGCGAGATGTAGGCGGCCGGCAGATACCACCAATCGGCCCGTAAGTCCTGGCCCAACATGGTGTAGAGCTGGCCGGCGGCGAAGGTTCGCCAGGCAACCAACGCCGAGAAGGCGGCGAAGATCAGGAACACCGGTTCACGCTTTCCGCCCAGCCAGAACGCCGGCAGCAGCAGGACCAGCGTGACCAGCGCGCCGAAAGCCATCAGCGGCACCGCCTTGAGCCGGTTGGTCTCGGCGAACACCACCTCCTTGGGACCCAGCTTGAA
>JAEZFE010000202.1 GCA_023437865.1 Pseudomonadota bacterium
ACCTCACCTTTGTGATGGAAGCCCGGTTGGGACGACCCGGCCAGTGACCAAGTGGGGTCATCATGGCTTGGATAATGCTGCTTATTGCGGGCCTGCTGGAGGTGGGCTGGGCCGTTGGGCTCAAGCATACGACAGGGTTCACCCGTCTCGTTCCCTCTCTGCTCACCATCGCCTCGATGGCGGTAAGCCTGGGCTTGCTGGCCATTTCCCTGAAGACGCTGCCCCTTGGGACGGCTTACGCGGTATGGACCGGCATCGGCACCATCGGCACGGCAATTCTTGGCATCATGCTCTACGGCGAACCAGCCAGTGCACTGCGACTGATCTGCATCGGCTTGATCGTCGCAGGGATCGTCGGGCTGAAGGTGGCGCATTAACTAGGCCCACAGCCACGCCGCCCCCCGCACCCCGGATGAATCGCCGTGCAGGGGGCGGACCAGCATGGTCGCTACCGCGTCGGAGAACACGTACTCCCCCCATAGCTTGGGCACGTTCGCGTAAAGCCGGTCCATGTTGCCGACACCGCCGCCCAGCACGATGACGTGCGGGTCGAGAACGTTGATGATCGAGGCGAGGGCGCGGGCCAGCCGGTCCTCATAGCGATCGAGGATGCCTTCGGCCTTGTCGTCGCCCTGGGCCGCTTGGCGCACGATCTCGGGGACCGCCACGCCTTCGCCGAACTCACGTTCCAGCGCAGGGCCGGACAAGAAGGTCTCGATGCAGCCAGTCTTGCCGCAATAGCAGTAATGGCCGGGCAGTTCGTCGACCTGGGGCCAGGGCAGCGAGTTGTGGCCCCACTCGCCGGCAATGGAATTGGGCCCGGCCACCAACTGCCCGTTCACCACGATGCCGCCGCCCACGCCGGTTCCCAGGATGACGCCGAACACCGTGGCCGCTCCCTTGGCGGCGCCGTCCACCGCCTCGGACAAGGCGAAGCAATCGGCATCGTTGGCCAGCCGCACCGGTCGACCCAGAGCGTTTTCCAGGTCGCGGTCGAACGGCTTGCCGATCAGCCAGGTAGAATTGGCATTCTTCACCAGCCCGGTCTTGGGGCTGATGGTGCCGGGAATGCCGATGCCCACGCTGGCCGCCCGCCCCAGCTCGCTCTCCAGCCCGGCGACCAGATCGCGGATGGTGCGGATGGTGGCGTCATACGAGCCCCTTTCGGTCGCCACCCGGCGGCGGGCCAGCTCCAACCCGCTGTCACGGTCGAGCACGATGGCCTCGGTCTTGGTGCCGCCGAGGTCGATGCCGATGCGGAGCGGGGGAAGGTCGGGCATGTTCTAGGGTCCTGCCAGAAATGGATCACCGGGAAGGCGCAAAGCACTCTCATACCTCTGTGAACTCTCTGTGTCTCTGCGTCTCTGTGGTTAACTAACCGCCCGCAATCCCGAGAGGCCGCGACGTGACGCTTGACCACCCCTTCACCACCCCGCCCGAGCCCGGTGCCTCGCCGGAGGTCGCCCCGGGCGTCCACTGGTTGCGCATGCGCCTGCCCTTCGCGCTGGACCACATCAATCTGTGGCTGCTGGAGGATGGCGATGCGTGGGTGGTAGTGGATACCGGTATCGATGACGAGCACACCCGCGCCGTCTGGGAAGCCGTCTTGGCCGGCAAGCGGGTCAGCCGTGTTGTGTGCACCCATTTCCACCCGGACCATATGGGCTTGGCAGGGTGGCTGTGCGAACGCCACAGCGTCGAGCTGACCGCCACCCTGGGCGAGTGGCTGTATGGCCGCATGCTGAGCCTGGAGAGTGGCGAGGATTACCACGCCAGCCAAGTGGAACATTACCGCCGCGCCGGCTTCGACGACGCCATGCTGGCCGGTGTGCGCGAGCGGTCAGGATCCTACCGCACCCGGGTGGCGCCGCTGCCCGCGCGGGTCAGCGAAATCCGCGACGGCAGCCGGTTGATCATTGGCGGGCGCCCGTGGCAGGTGGTTACCGGCAGCGGCCATTCGCCCGAGCACGCGGGGTTATGGTGCAAGGAATTGGGCGTGCTGATCTCAGGCGACCAGATTTTGCCACGCATCAGCCCGGTGGTGGGGGTGTGGCCGCAGCAGCCCGACGGTAACCCACTTGCCGACTTCCTGGCCTCGCTGGAGAAGTTGAAGACCCTGCCGGACGAGATGTTGGTCCTGCCGTCGCACGGCCTGCCGTTCCGGGGCTTACACGCCCGCTGCGACGATTTGGCTCGCCACCACGCCAAGCGCCTGGACATCCTGCGCAGCGCGGTTGCCCAACCGCGCACCGCGCTTGAGCTGACCCGCGCGCTGTTCCGCCGCGAGTTGGACGCGAGCCAGATAGGTTTCGCCGTGGGCGAGACCCTGGCCCACGCCAACTACCTGTTGGCGCGGGGCGAAATGGTGCGGGAAATGGGGGCGGATGGCGTGTGGCGCTATGCCGCGCAATCTTCCTTGGCGCAATAGAGCCCGTACAGCGTCGAGATCACCGCCGCCGCTTCCTTGCCGGCCAGAGAGTAGAAGATGGTCTGGGCTTGCCGGCGGGTTTGGACCAGGCCATCGCGGCGCAGGCGGGCAAGATGCTGGGAGAGGGCGGACTGGGACAGCCCGATCAGGCGCTCCAACTCACCCACCGATTTTTCGCCATGAAGCAACTGGCACAAGATCATCAGACGATGCTCATTGGCCATGGCCTTGAGCAAGATACTGGCGCGCCGCGCGCTATCTTGCAGCTTTTCCAGTTCCATGCGGGTCCCGTCCTCCCATGCCGCTCTTAAACAAGCATAGCATCGGGCGGTGACGATTCAATATTTCAACACGGAAATATCGAAACCTTCCAGACCAGCCACCATTTAAACGGCGATAAATTGTTACTTTAGAGCGATGCGAATTCAACCGCAGGAGTACGACGCACGATCACGCGAGCGCCGCAGTTACCTTGGCTTCGCCCAAAGCGGCGAGCACACAGGCGATGATGTGGGGGGCATTCAGCCCAGCCTCGTCATACTGCAGCTTGGGAGCCTCGTGCTCGATGAAGCGGTCGGGCAGTACCAGCGGACGGACCTTGAGGCCACGGTCCAGCGCACCGGACGTTGCCAGCAATTGCAGCACGTGGCTGCCAAAGCCGCCCACGGAGCCTTCCTCGACCGTCACCAGCACCTCGTGCTCCCGGGCCAAGCGCAGGATCAGATCCTCATCCAGCGGCTTCATGAAGCGGGCATCGGCCACGGTGGTGGACAAGCCGCGCGCCGCCAGATCGTCGGCGGCCTTCAGCGCCTCGGCCAGACGGGTGCCCAGGCTGAGGATAGCGACGCGCGATCCTTCGCGCACGATACGGCCCTTGCCAATGGGCAATACCTCGCCGCGTTCCGGCAGGTCCAGGCCGACACCCTCGCCACGCGGATAGCGGAAGGCCGAGGGGCGGTCGTCGATGGCGGCAGCGGTGGCGACCGCGTGCATCAGCTCGGCCTCGTCGGACGGGCTCATGACGACGACGTCGGGCAGGCAGCCCAGGAAGGCCAAGTCGAACGAGCCGGCATGGGTGGCGCCATCCGCCCCCACCAGGCCGGCACGGTCGATGGCAAAGCGCACCGGCAGCTTCTGGATCGCGACATCGTGCACCAGCTGGTCATAGCCACGCTGCAGGAAGGTGGAATAGAGCGCGCAAAACGGCTTGAAGCCCTCGCAGGCCAGGCCGGCGGCGAAGGTCACCGCGTGCTGCTCGGCGATGCCGACGTCAAAGCAGCGCTTGGGATAGAGGTCGGCGAACTTGTCGAGCCCGGTGCCCGCCGGCATGGCGGCAGTGATGGCAACCACCTTGTCGTCAACCTTGGCCTCGGCCAGCAGCGCCTTGGCAAACACCGAGGTGTAGCTGGGCGCATTGGCCTTGGGCTTGGCAAGCGCACCGGTCACCACGTCAAACCGGCCGACGCCGTGATACTTGTCGGCCGCCTGCTCGGCCGGCGGATAGCCCCGGCCCTTCTTGGTGACCACGTGGATCAGCACCGGCTTGTTGTCCTCGGAATCGCGGACGTTCTTCAGCACCGGCAGCAGATGATCGAAATTGTGGCCGTCGATGGGGCCGACATAATAGAAGCCCAGCTCCTCGAACAGCGTGCCGCCGCCCGAAACAAAGCCGCGCGCGTATTCCTCGGCCCGCTTGGCGGCGCGCTCCAGCGGCGGCGGCAGCACCTTGGCGAGGTCCTTGGCGAAGTGACGGATCGACATGTACGGGCGCGACGACAGCAGGCGCGACAGATACGCGCTCATGGCGCCCACCGGCGGGGCGATGGACATGTCGTTGTCGTTGAGGATCACCACCAGGCGCGAGTCCATGGAG
>JAEZFE010000515.1 GCA_023437865.1 Pseudomonadota bacterium
CGGTCGCACAGGCCTTGGACGAAGGGGACGTCCAGTTCGATTTCCATGGTCAGTCCCGCTTGATGACGAGGACGATCAGTTCCTTCGGGCCGTGGACGCCATAGGCCAGGGTCTGCTCGATATCGGCGGTCTTGGACGGCCCCGAGATCAGCACGGCGTTGGTGGGCATGGATTTGGCCCAGCCATTGTCACGGATGAAGCCGGCCAGATTGTCGGCCACCTTGTCGGCCTCGACCAACGCCACATGGATGGGCGGCAGCAGGCTGAGAAGGCGGGGCTCGTCGGGTGTCGGCCACAGCACCAGTGTGCCGGTCTCGGCGATGCCGCCCAGCGTGGTGGTGAGGCCAGCATCGACACCATGCACCAGTGTGTCCTTCAACTCCTCCACCGGGCGGTCATAGGCGCCCAGGGTGGGGGCATCCGCGCCCCAGGCCTGGGCCAGCGCGCGACCGGCCTCGGTATTGGGGGCGTGCATCACGCTCTTGACGCCGCGATTGGCGAGGATGGTCTTGAGGCGTTCAGGCCAGTCGGCACCAACCTCGTAAACCTCGGCATGCAGCGCCTCCAGCAGCGCCATGAAGCGCGACACGCGCTCCTCGGGCAGGAAGGTGGGCGCATTCCAGGCGGGCAGGGCCGGGGCCTGACGGCCGGGGGCGGCGCGCAGGCGGCTCATGATGCGCGAGCGGGCAGCCTGGCTCGCGGCCTTCAGGTCACTCATGGTCGAACCCCTTCTCGCGGGCCAGTTCATGCAAGGTTTTGCCGGTGAACTTGGGCTTGGTGCGCACGCTGGTCCAAGCGCGCATCATCGGCGCGCTGTCGGGGATGGCGTTGCCCACGCGGGCCATGATCCGGGTTGCCACGGCATAGACCATGGGGTGGGAATACATGAACTTCCATCCGCGCCAAGCCAACGTCTCGCGCCAGTTGCGGCGCGACCCGGCGCCCTTGACCGCCTGGCTGTCGGTGGGGTGCACCGATTCGGTCCGCAGCCGGACCAGTAGGTCGGCGATGGGGATCTTGACCGGGCAGACCTCGACGCAGGCGTTGCAGAGGGTGGAGGCATGCGGCTGATCGCCGGCGCAGTCCAGACCCTCCAGCTGGGGGGTGAGGATTTTGCCAATGGGGCCGGGATAGACGAATTTATAGGTATGGCCACCGACGCGGGAATAGACCGGGCAGTGGTTCATACAGGCGCCGCAGCGGATGCAGCGCAGGGTGTCGCGCAGTTCGGGATCGTTGAACACGCGCGAACGCCCGCTGTCGAGCAGGACCAGGTGAACGGCCTCGGGACCGTCCTTCTCGCCCGGCTTGCGCGGCGAGGTGATCATGTTGACATAGGTGGTGATGGGCTGGCCGGTGGCCGAGCGGGGCAGCAGGGCCAAGAGCGGCGGGATGTCGTCCAGCGTTTCGGCCAGCTTCTCGATGCCCATGACCGCGATATGCAACGGCGGCAGGGTGGTGGACAGGCGGCCGTTGCCTTCATTCTCGACCAGCACCAAAGTACCGGTCTCGGCCACGGCGAAATTGACGCCGGAAATGCCGGCATCGGCGGAGGCGAATTCGCCGCGCAGCGCCTTGCGGGCGGCGGCGGTCAGCTCGTCCACGTCCTCGGTATAGGCCAGGCCCTCGATATTCTCGGCGAACAACTGGGCGATCTCGCCCTTGTTCTTGTGGATGCAGGGCATGACGATGTGGCTGGGCGCTTCGTGCGCCAGCTGGATGATGTATTCACCCAGATCCGACTCGACCGCCTTGATGCCGTGGGCTTCGAGGTGATGGTTGAGCTCCATCTCCTCGGACACCATGGACTTGCCCTTGATGACCTTCTTGGCGCCGGCCTTCTGCAGGATGTCCAGAACGATGGCGTTGGCCTCGGCGGTGGTCTCCGCCCAATGGACCTGAATGCCGTTCTCGGTGCATTTGGCTTCCAGCTTGTCCAGCAGTTCGGGCAGCTTGGCGACCACGCGGGCCTTGGCGGCGGCGCCGCGCTCGCGCATGGCGGTCCAGGCTTCCTTGTCCTGGAACTGGGCGGCGCGCTTGACCATCAGGCCGTCCATGGCCCGGCGGAAATTGCGGCGCAGGGTGGGGTCGTTCAGCGCGATGGGCGCGCGTTGCGTGAAATCGCCGCTCATTTGCAGCGCTCCAGCAGGAATTCGGCGATGTGGCGGCCGGCGACGGGCTTGTTGGCCTTCTCCAGGGCGCCGTTGATGTTCATCAGGCAGCCGCAATCGCCCGAGATCACCTGGGGCGCGCCGGTCGATTCGATGGCCTCGATCTTGTCCTTGACCATGGCGGCCGAGATTTCCGGCTGGCGCACTGCGAAGGTGCCGCCGAAGCCGCAGCATTCCTTCTCGCGCGGGTTTTCGACCAGCTCCACGTTGGCAAGCTGGCGCAGCAGCTGCTTGGGCTGATCCACCACGCCCATCTCGCGCATGGAATGGCACGAGCCGTGCCAGGTGACCTTCACCGGCTCGCCCTTGTCCTCCAGCTTCACGTCGAGCACATTGACCAGGAAATCGGTCAGCTCAAAGACGCGGCCGGCGAAGGCCTTGGCGGCCGAATGCTCGGGCCGGCCCTCGAACAGATCGGGATAGTGGGTCTTCATCATGCCGGCGCACGATCCCGACGGCACCACGATGGGCCAGTCCTTGGGGAAGGTGCGGATCTGCTCCAGCGCCACGGCGCGGGCTTCATCCATGTACCCCGAATTGCGCGCCGGCTGGCCGCAGCAGCTTTGATTCGGCGGGAATACCACGCGGATGCCCTGGCGCTTCAACAGCTCCATTCCGGCCAAGCCGGCCTGGGGATAGAACAGGTCGATGACGCAGGTACCAAAAAAATAGACGGTGTCCGGCCGCTGAGGCCGCTGGGTCTCGGTCATGGCGATTCCTCGTGGTGCGGGCCTTCTTAATGGGACCGCACTCTAATGGTTAGCCAATCTGACCGTTCCGGTAAAGTGGTAAAATGAATTGTCCAAAACGGTCGAATGCTCATTCGGGCCGGCGGGGGCGGGCCACCAGATCCAGCCCCTCGCGCCGGCGGATGCTGACTTCGCGGCGCTGGTCGGCGCGCTGGGCCTCGCGCAACGCCTCCTTGGTGGAAGTCAGGTGCAGGTCGGCGGCAGCGCGGGCCGCATCGGGGTCGCGGGCCGCAATGGCAGTGTAGATGGCCTGATGCTGCCGCAGGAAGCCCTCGCGGACCCCGCGTCTTAGATATAGGTCGGCGCGGTCATAGAATACGCCGCTTTTCAGCATTTCCAGCAGCCGCCGCATAATGTGGGTCATCACTGTATTACCCGCCGCCTCGTAGACCGCCAGGTGGAAATGGGCGTCGGCGGCGGCTTCCTGCGCCGGGTCGTCCAGCGCGTGGGCGGCGACCATGGCCCGCATGCAGTCCTCCAGGTGCGCCAATTGCTCATCGCTCGCCCGCTCGGCGGCGAAGGCGGCGGCCTGTCCGGCCAGCAGGCGCCGGAATTCCAGGTAGTCATAGGCGGTTTCGGGATGGGAGTGCAGCAGCCGCGACAGTGTGTCCGCGTTTTGCGCCTCTCCCGCCGGGGCAGCTTCGGTCTTTCTCGTATCGCTCATGATCGAAAGATAGCTCCGCCTTTGGCCTGTCACCACCCCCGCGCGGCGATGGCGGGCACGCGATTGGATGGATTCATTTTCCGATTTACAAATTGGTGGCAACCGAGTTATCCACCAGTGCAGCGTGGTCAGATTTATTTACCAAATCGCGCCACAAGGAAAGAACGTTTCTAAAGCCGGTCCCGGGGCTTTCCTAATCGGAGTCCGCACGGCCAGCTCACTCGGGAGGAAACATGCAGCCCTGGATGCAGATCTACGATCCGGCGGGGAACCTTTGGGTCTCGTCGCTGATCGCCGCGTTGCCCATCATCTTCTTCTTCGTCGCGCTCGCCGTGCTGAGCATGAAGGGCCACGTCGCCGGCACCATTACCGTTGCCATCGCTTTGGCCGTGGCGATCTTCTTCTACAAGATGCCCGTCACCATGGCCCTGGCTTCGGCCGGCTACGGCTTCCTGTACGGCCTGTGGCCGATCGCCTGGATCATCGTCGCGGCGGTGTTCCTTTATAAGATCACCGTCAAGACCGGTCAGTTCGACATCATCCGCTCGTCGGTGGTTTCGATCACCGAAGACCAGCGTCTGCAGATGCTGATGGTCGGCTTCTCGTTCGGCGCATTCCTCGAAGGCGCCGCCGGCTTCGGCGCTCCCGTCGCCATCACCGCCGCCCTGCTGGTGGGTCTGGGCTTCAACCCGCTCTACGCCGCGGGCCTGTGCCTGATCGCCAACACCGCCCCGGTCGCCTTCGGCGCCATGGGCATTCCGATGATCGTGGCCGGCAAGGTGACCGGCATCGATCCGTTCAAGATCGGCCAGATGGCCGGCCGTCAGCTGCCGCTGCTGGCCATGATCGTTGCGTTCTGGATCGTCGCCATCATGGACGGCTGGCGCGGTATCAAGGAAACCTGGCCCGCCATCCTGGTGGCCGGCGGTTCCTTCGCCATCGGCGTGTTCTTCACCTCCAACTTCATCGGCCCCGAGCTGCCGGACATCACCTCGGCCCTGATTTCGCTGGTCAGCCTGACCCTGTTCCTGAAGGTGTGGAAGCCCAAGCGCATCTTCCGCTTCAAGGAAGTGACCGAGGCCGAGCGCAACAGCCACACCTTCACCGCCGGTCAGGTGTTCAAGGCCTGGTCGCCGTTCCTGATCCTGACCGCCGTGGTCACCGTCTGGAGCCTGAAGCCGTTCAAGGATCTGTTCGCCAAGGGCGGCGCGCTGAACTCCACCGTCCTGTCCTTCCCGATCTCGGGCCTGGACAAGCTGGTGACCAAGTCGGCCCCGATCGTGGCCAAGGCGACCGCCATGCCGGCCGTCTACGACCTGAACCTGCTGTCTGCCACCGGTACCGCCATCCTGATCTCGGCCATCATCTCCATGGTCGTGCTCAAGATGTCGCCCGCTGACGGCTTCAAGACCTTCGTTGAGACCCTGAACGAGCTCAAGCGCCCGATCTACACCATCGGCACCGTGCTGGGCTTCGCCTTTGTCGCCAACTACTCGGGCCTGTCCTCGACCCTGGCCCTGCTGCTGGCTGGCACCGGTGTGCTGTTCCCGTTCTTCTCGCCGATCCTCGGCTGGCTGGGCGTGTTCCTGACCGGTTCGGACACCTCGTCCAACGCGCTGTTCTGCTCGCTGCAGGCCACTACCGCCCAGCAGGTGGGTGTGTCTGACACCCTGCTGGTGTCGGCCAACACCACCGGCGGCGTGACCGGCAAGATGATCAGCCCGCAGTCGATCGCGGTGGCCTGCGCCGCCGTGGGTCTGGTCGGCAAGGAATCCAACCTGTTCCGCTTCACCCTGAAGCACAGCTTGGCCTTCGTCGTCATGATCGGCGTGATCACCATGCTGCAGGCCTATGTGCTGCAGTGGATGATCCCCTGATGACTTGACCCTCCGGTCATCGTTCCCTGAGCCGGAGAAACTGAGAACCCGGGGGGCGCAAGCCACCCGGGCTTTTTTTTGCTTGAGCCGCAGAAATGAAAAAAAGGGCGTGCCCCCCGAAGGCGGCGCGCCCTTTCGTATTACGAGTGGCAGGAACTACCGCTTGGCGGCGGTGACGATATCGGTCTTGGCGATGCGGCGCAGGCTGACTTCCAGCCGGGCATCGGCCTTGGCGATTTCCATCAGGGCGTCGCGGGTGAAATTGATGTGGGCCTCGGCGGCGGTGCGGGCGGCCTGGGGGTCGCCGGCCATGACGGCGGTGTAGACGGCGCGGTGCTGTTCCAGCAGCACCTCGCGCACGCCCTTGCGCAGGTACAGCTTGGCCCGGTTATAGAAGACATCGTTGCGCAGCATGTCCGACAGCGAGCGCATGATGTGCAGCATCACCACGTTGTG
>JAEZFE010000015.1 GCA_023437865.1 Pseudomonadota bacterium
CCCTTCGCCTCGGCATCAACATCGATCACGTGGCTACCATCCGCAATGCCCGTGGCGGTCGCCATCCCGACCCGGTCCGTGCCGCTCATATGGCCGCGGCGGCGGGCGCCGATGGCATTACCGCACATCTGCGCGAAGACCGTCGGCATATCTCGGACAGCGACATCGCCCGTCTCGCCAATGAAATCCAGCTGCCGTTGAATTTGGAAATGGCGGCCACGGAGGAAATGTTGGCCATTGCGCTGCGCCATCGCCCGCACGCAGCCTGCATCGTCCCCGAAAGCCGCGAGGAGCGCACCACCGAGGGTGGGCTTGACGTGGTCACCCACTTTGACCGCCTGAAGCCGATGGTGGGCAAGTTGAACGATGCCGGCGTGCGGGTGTCGTTGTTTATTGAAGCCGACCCGCGTCAGCTCGACGCTGCCCGCGCCGTGGGGGCGCCGGTGGTAGAGCTGCACACGGGGTCTTATTGCGATCATGATGGCGGCGAGCGCGATGCGGAACTTGCGCGCATCGTTGCCGCAGCCGCCCATGCCGAAGCTATCGGCCTGGAATGCCATGCAGGCCACGGCCTGTCCTACGACACGGTCAAACCTATTGCCGCTATCTTGACCATTGCCGAACTGAATATTGGCCACTTCCTGGTGGGCGAGGCCATTTTTGTTGGCTTCGAGGCCTCGATCCGGCATATGCGTGCGCTCATGGACGAGGCCCGGAAGTGATTCTGGGGATCGGCAACGACCTGTGTGATATCCGCCGGATCGAGAAGACCATCGACCGGTTCGGCGAGAAATTTCTGAACCGTGTCTTCACGAGGGTCGAGCGCGCCAAGGCAGATCGGCGCACCACCGCTGAGATGCGTGCTTGCACCTATGCGAAGCGCTTTGCCGCCAAGGAGGCCTGCGCCAAGGCCCTGGGAACTGGCTTCGCCGAGGGTGTGTACCTTCATGATATCGGCGTGGTAAACCTGCCCTCCGGTCAGCCCACACTGGCGCTGACCGGAGGCGCAGCTCTTCGGCTCGCAGCGCTTACGCCGTCCGGCATGAGTGCTCGCATCCACCTGACCATGACCGACGAATACCCCCTGGCCGAGGCCGTGGTTGTGATTTCCGCCGAGCCGAGCCACATGCCGGGTGGCATCTAGCTTGACAGCAAGCGCCAGGGCTGGTTTTCTCGCCCCGTTCGGCTGCTGTTCCAGCCCCGGGCACTACAGACGTATCAATAGGTTAGGCGACGCTTTTCATGTCGAGCAGGAAGCCGAGCGGCACCTGGGAAACCATCAAGACGGTGATCTTTGCTATGCTGATCGCCGGCGCGGTGCGAACCATCGCTTTCGAGCCCTTCAACATTCCGTCGGGCTCCATGATTCCGACGCTGTTGGTCGGCGATTATCTGTTCGTCTCCAAGTACGCCTATGGCTACTCGCGCCACTCGCTGCCGTTCAGCGCCGGGCCGGGCGGTGGTCGCATCTTGGAAAAGGTGCCCGAGCGCGGCGACGTGATCGTCTTCAAGAAGCCGCCCGAGAACAAGATCGATTACATCAAGCGCGTCGTTGGCCTGCCGGGTGACCGCATCCAGGTGATTCACGGTATCCTGAACATCAACGGCCAGCCGGTAAAGCGCGAGCGCATCGAAGATTTTGTCGAGATGACGCGCGAGGGCAACATCATGCGCGCGCCGCAATATGTCGAGACGCTGCCGAGCGGCCGCAAGCACCGGATCATCGAATATGCCGGCGATAACGGTATCGCCGATAACACACCCGAATATGTGGTTCCCGCCGGCCACTACTTCATGATGGGCGACAATCGCGATAATTCCGCCGATTCGCGCTTCCTGGACGAGGTGGGCTATGTGCCCGCCGAAAATTTGGTTGGCCGTGCCGAGGTGCTGTTCTTCTCAGCCGACGGGTCGGCATCGCTTTGGGAAGTCTGGCGTTGGCCGTGGGCCATCCGCTATTCCCGTTTGTTCTCGGGGATCGACTGACCCATGCCCGCCCGGTTGGAAGATCTGGCTCAGCGGCTGGGACACCGGTTCGTCAATCCTGAACTGCTGGTCCAGGCGGTTACCCATCCCTCCATCGTGCAGGGGCGTCAGCCGCGGAAGGCGACGCCCTATGAACGTCTGGAGTTCCTGGGCGATCGCGTGCTTGGCCTGGTGGTCGCGGATATGCTGTTCCACCGCTTCCCCGGCGAGCCGGAAGGGGCGTTGGCCCGACGTCACGCCGCCCTTGTGCGCCGGGAGGCGTTGGCCCGCATTGCCGGGCAGATCGGCTTGCCTGATCACGTGGTTTTGTCCCGGGGTGAGCAGGATGCGGGCGGTCGCACCAACCCGGGGCTGTTGGCAGACGCCTGCGAGGCAGTGATCGGGGCGCTGTTCGCCGACGCCGGGTTCGAGAAGGCTCAGGAATTCGTGCGCGCCATGTGGGCGCCGCTGATGGAAGAGAGCGCCGCGCCGCCCAAGGATTCCAAGACCGCACTGCAGGAGTGGGCGCAAGGTCTGGGCAGGAAGCTGCCGGTTTACAAGACCGTGGGCATGGAAGGCCCGCCCCACGACCCCATTTTTATGGTGTCGGTCGAAGTTGAAGGATGCGAGCCGGTGACCGCGAAAGGTGCGTCCAAGCGCGCCGCCGAGCAGGCGGCCGCCACGGCGATGTTGGAGAAGGTAGAGAAATGACTGAGGTTCCCGATAACGAAAGGCGATGTGGCTACGTGGCCATCGTCGGCGCGCCGAACGCCGGCAAGTCCACACTGGTCAACGCGCTGGTGGGTACCAAGGTCTCCATCGTTTCCCCTAAGGTTCAGACTACGCGGTTCCGCGTGCTCGGCATTCTCATGGCCGGTCCCGCCCAGCTGATCCTGGTGGACACTCCTGGCATTTTTCAGCCCAAGCGCCGCCTCGACCGCGCCATGGTGGCTGCGGCGTGGAACGGTGCTTCGGACGCGGACTTGCTGTGCCTGCTGGTCGATGCCCATCGCGGTTTCGACGACGACAGCCGCGCTATTGTCGAGAAGCTGAAGGAAGCCAAGCGCCAGGCGCTTCTGATTCTCAACAAGGTCGACTTGGTCAAGAAGGAGAAGTTGCTGGCGCTCACCAGCCAGATGCACGCCGAAGGCGTGTTCTCCGACGTGTTCATGATTTCGGCGCTCAAGGGCGACGGCATCGACTCCTTACCGGCTTTCCTGGCCGAGCGCGTGCCCCAGGGCCCGTGGATGTTTCCCGAGGACGAGGTCTCGGATCTGCCGCAGCGCATGCTGGCCGCCGAGATCACCCGCGAGAAGGCCTTCCTCAAGCTGCACGAGGAGCTGCCCTACGCCCTGACTGTCGAGACCGAGCAGTGGGAGGAGCGCGACGACGGCTCGGCCCGCATTGACCAAGTCATCTTCATCCAGCGCGAGAGCCAAAAGGCGATCGTCGTCGGCAAGGGCGGTGCCATGATCAAGGCTATCGGCGCCGCTGCCCGCGAGGAGCTAGAGGATTTGCTGGAACGCCGCGTTCATCTGTTCCTGCACGTCAAGGTCAAGGAAGACTGGCAGGAGCGGCGTAGCCATTACAGCGAGATGGGTCTGGACTTCGACGTCTAGGGCCGCGCCATGGACGCCCGCGCCATTGGTCTCATTCTGCTGTGGTTCGGCACCATCTTGCTCGTTGCGGTGCTTCAGCATCGCATTCGCAAGGGTGCCTGGGGCGTGGAAGCTTTCGATAAGGCGCCGCCCATTGAGCGCTGGTCCGTCGGTATCGCCGCCGCCGGGATGATCCTGGCACTGCTGGGGGCGGGGGCCACGGTCTGGAGTTACC
>JAEZFE010000026.1 GCA_023437865.1 Pseudomonadota bacterium
GGGCCACGTTTTCGACATTGCCAATCGCGGCCTCCGACGACTGTGCCACCTGGGCGCTCTGTACAGAAGCTGTCTCGGCATTGGCGGCCAACGTCTCGGCCTCGGCACGGATCGAATCAGCGGCAGATGAGGCAGCCCCAACCGCAGTACGTACAGTCTGCTCAATCTCGGCCGCCAGCTCCGTCATGGCGTGGCGCTTGGCTTCCTCACCCTTGCGCGTCATGACCTCCTGCTCATCCGTCAGCGCTTTGACGCGTAGCGCGTTGTCCTTGAACACCTGCACGGCGGCAGCCATGGCTCCGATCTCGTCGGTACGGCCGATAGCCGGGATCTGAGTGGTCAGATCGCCCTGGGCCAGACGTTCCATGGAGCGGGTCATGCCGCCCACCGCGCTGGCAATCGCACGTCCCAGTAGCAGTGCGATCAGGGCCAGCACCGCCAGGGCGCCCACGGTAATGCCGATGAACAATGCACGGGTCGAACTGGCAGAACTGTTCGCTTCCTGCCTGAAGTCGTCCACCAGACGGCTTTCCAGGGCGATCATCTGCTGCGCCTCCTTCATCAGCGCCTGGAAGTTGTCCTCGGCGGTCCACATGAAGGAGACCGCTGCGGTGAAATCCATCGCCTGCATGGAGAGCACCTGCGCCGTGTTTTGCTTATACAAGCCGATGGCCTGCTCAATTCTCTTGAGCAGTGCCTCCTCTTCGGCGTTGAGCTCATACGAGCTGCGGTAGCTTTGCGCACCCGCTTCGGCCCTCTTCAAGGCCGAGCCGAAGCTGGATTCGACCTTGGACATTTGCTTGTCGTCGACGCCCGCCGCGTTCCATGTCAGCAGACGGTATAGGTCTGAATGGGCAGCCTGAATGGTACTGGCGAGTTCTGCCGTCTTCACGGATTTAGCAAAGCTTACCCGCGCGATCTCGTCCAACGCATGCTGCTGGCTGGCCAGCCCCCGCATACCGACAAAGGCGATCACAACCATGCCCAACGTCGCCACGATCGGCACAATGGCGATCTTGGCTCCAATCTTCACGTCGTCGAGAAAGCTCATGACCCCCTCAGCATCCACCACCCATTGATGAATACTTATCACGCCTTTTCGGAGAGCGCGAACGGGATTCTGTAAGCCTTAGGCATTAAAGCTGCCGCACATAACCTTAATGCTAACAATAACGATGCCAGCGCGTTCTTACGCGAGCGCGGAACAGGCCGCCATTTTGTCACAGGGCGGCCTGTTTGCATTTTCAAATATTTCGCACACACACTGCCCTTAGGCATCAGCCCCAGCCGGTGCGCGCTGCTTCGCAGGCTTGCGTTGCGGCGCCGGCTCTACCGATACCTTATCCGCCTCCGCCCCGGTAAGTTCGCGGCCCAGGCGATAAGCGGCGAGCACGGCGTCGGCAGCGTCGTAACCCTCATCGATGGACCGATCGAGGTTGGAGTACTTCCAGTCATAGTCAATGTTGAAGGCGACCGGAACCTCGATAACCTTGAGGTTCGGATGCGTCTTGGCGACATGATGCTTGAACAGGCGTACATCGTCCTCGCTGACGCTGGCGGCGAACAGCATCACCAGATTGTTCAGGGCGTCGTACAGGTTTTCCGGCTTGCGTACCTGCTTGATATCGAGGATGCGGCTGACCCACACTTCGTCCAGATCGGGATGATTCTTGAGCAGGTCCTCGAAATTCACGGTATCGACGGTGGCGCCTTCACAATACGTTTTGCCGTCAATGACCACCGGCTCCTCGATGTAGGGCAACGCCGAGCAGGCGCACAGCGTATGGGCGCTGATCTTTTGGTAATGGGAATTGCGGTTGCTGAACAACTCCAGCCGATCGTCGGTCAGGTTGTAGGCATTGTGGTACATGAACGGCTTGCCTGGCTCGTATAGCCGCTCAAACTTGATAGAGTTCAGTAACGCGCTGTCCTTGTAGTAGACGCGCGATAAACCCTGGGTTTTGCTTTTATAGATCAGGCTGGTCATGAACCGTGACCAGGGATTGACCGCCAGGATCTGGTTCAGGATCAGCACGTTGAAATTGGAACTGGTCCACTGCCGCGGGTCCGAGGCGAAGCGCAGGATCTCCTCATAAGCCGCCAGAATGGCGTCGGGGATCACCAAGTTTTCGTATGAACGCGGATCCAGCGCGAACGACACCGCGTTGCTGATGCTCGCCATCCAGTCGGGCGCGAAGGCCGAGGCGATGGGGAATTTGTCGTACACGTTGTCGGGGCGGAAGATGCCTTTGAAGAAGTCGATGGATTCATCGACCTCCTTGCCTGGGTCGGCCTGGTTCCAGACGATGCCGAGCCAGGCGCCGATGCAGGCCAACGACCATACATCGAAGCGAATGTCGGGTTCCTCGTGCAGGCGCTTGAGTGTGCCGATGCTCAGGCCGACCGCCGGACCGCCACCCGCAAGGGCAATGGCGCGCTTGATGGGCTTCATGAGACCCCCCCACGAATTGGATATTCGAGAACATCCTATGTGTCGGGGGGCTCGCCTGCAACGTGAACGTGCGATTCAGGCAGTATGACTAACGTTTAGGGGTGAACACCCGAGGCGACCACATAGGTGGCCATCAGGCCACCTAGCAAGACCACCAGCATCGCCGAGAAGAAGCCACGCCATCCCTTGCCGGCATTGCGGAGCCCCAGGAAGTGATCGAGCACGGCGCGGGCCTTAACAAACGAAGCCACCAGAGCCACCGCTGCCGGCACCAAGCCGCCCTCGCTATGGCCGAGACCAAGCACGGCCGCCAGCGACAGCACGGTCAGACCCACCAGCAACAGCCACGCGCGGAAGAGAACGCATTCGGTCATCAGCGCACCAGATAAACGATAGGGAACAGCACAAGCCAGATCAGGTCGACCATGTGCCAGAAAGCCGCGCCAGTTTCGAGATTCTCGGGCGAATTGCGCCACGCAACGATCGCTAGCACCACCAGGCCCATGACCACATGCATGGCATGGAAGCCGGTCATCAGGTAGAATAGCGTGAAGAAGGTGTCGGTCTCGATACCGATCCCGTGAGCCGCCTTGTCGGCATATTCCACGCCCTTGACCACCAAAAAGCCGGCGCCGAGCACCATCGCAGCGGCGATCCAGCGGCGCGAAGCTCCACCCGGCCCGGCACGCACTGCACGGGCGGCAAACCAGCCGCTGGTCACGAGAAGCAAGGTGTTGAGGCCGCCCAGGCGGATATCGAGCATGGCCTGGCCGGCGCGGAACAGCTCGGGCTGGAGCACGCGGGCCACGCCGAAGCCCAGGAAGAAGGCACCAAACACCAGCAATTCGCTGATGATCAGGATCCACATCAGGGGGTTGCCCGGCAGGGAGGAAAGGGCGCCCCATCCGCCTTGCGGAAGGTCTGTCGCTGTGTTGTTCATGACAGCGACGCTATTCCGACTATTTTGCTAGGTCATTGACCCCGGTCAAGCAACGCCCTATCCAATTGCGTGTATTGCCTCTAAAGTGGCAACGGGAACGCGGGGGGGAGCGCGCAATATGAGATATGCGCGGTGGATGCGCTGGGTCACCCGGAGCAAGGCGGGCATACGCATCGCCACGATCTTGCTCTATGTGATGGTGTTGATTGGCGGCGCGGCGACGCTGTTGAACCTCTACTCGTTTCGCGAGAGCACCCTGGCCGAGGCGCGGCGCCAGACGCTGGGCCTTGCCGCCGGCCTTGCCAGCCATATCCGCAGCCCGGTCGATCGGCAGGAAGAAACGTGGAGGATCGCCCCGCTCCATGCCGGCCTCGGGGAAGACGCGGTCATCGCCGTGTTCGACCGCGAACGCGCAGAGATGCTGAGCTTGCCAGCATCCGCTCATCCTGCCTTGCCGGCTTTTGTCCGCTCCGCGCTTGAACGTTCCGGCAATTTTGAGGCGCCTTGGCCGGGTGATGGCATTGAACGCATCTGGGGCTTCGCCAATGACCGCTCCGACGCCCTGCAGGTGCTGGTCGGGCTGTCGCGCACCAAAGTGACCGCGCCAGTCGTGTTGCTGGCGTGGCATATGACCGCGCTGATGGCGGCTTTAGTGTTGGGCGCCCTGCTGCTGGCCCACTTGCTCCATCACCTGCTGGCCCGCCGCCGGGTCGAGGAGGCCCTGCATAAGACCAGCCGCGCCGCCGTGGTGGCCGCCAAGGCCAAGGCCGCCTTCCTGGCCAACATGAGCCATGAACTGCGCACCCCCATGACCGGCGTGCTGGGCATGGCCGACCTGCTGATGGGCACCCAGTTGGACCAGGAGCAGACCCGCATGCTGTCAACCATGCGGGCGTCAGCGCGCACGCTTCTGACCGTGCTTAACGACGTGCTGGATTTTTCGAAAATCGAGGCCGGCCAACTGGAACTGGAGCACATCGACTTCGATTTGCGAGAGGTCACCGGCGATGCCGTCCGCCTGTTGACACCGGCTGCATCGGAAAAGGGCCTGACGGTCACCACCGACATCGACCCGGCCTGCCCAAGATGGGTGCTGGGCGATCCGTCGCGCCTGCAGCAGGTGCTGTTCAACCTGATCGGCAATGCGATCAAGTTCACCGACCATGGCGGTGTGACGGTCCGGTTGCGTCCCGCAGGCGAGGGAATTGCCTTTGCGGTGGAAGACACCGGCATCGGCATCTCACCCGAGGCGATGGCGCGACTGTTCACCCCGTTCAGCCAGGCCGACACGTCGACCACCCGCCGCTACGGAGGCACCGGCCTGGGCCTTGCCATCTCCAAGCGTCTCGTGGCGCTGATGGGAGGGGCGGTTACCGCCAAGAGCAAGCAGGGTGCAGGCTCGACCTTCAGCTTTACCCTGGTGCTGCCGCAAGGCAGCGAACCAGCTGAACGCGATAGTGACGGCGTCGTTCCCAGCGGCCGCCCGCTCAACATCCTGCTGGCGGAGGACAATCCGGTGAACCAGACCCTGGTGGCCAGCATGCTGGAGCGCATGGGCCACACGGTCACGCTGGCCGAGCACGGCGCCCAGGCGTTGGAGCTGGCGGCGGCACACGATTTCGACGCGGTGTTGATGGACATGCAAATGCCGGTCATGGACGGCGAGACAGCGACCCGCCTCATCCGTGCCCTGCCGGGCAACAAAGCGCTTCTCCCCGTCATTGCGCTGACCGCCGACGCCGTCCTGGAACACCGCGACCGCTACCTGGAAACCGGCCTGGACGCTTTCCTGACCAAGCCGGTGTCGTGGAAGCTGCTGGCAAGGACGCTGGACGAGGCGACCGCAGGACACGCCGTTGAAGTTCCGCCGAAGGCACCGTTTGCCCCCGCTGCCGAACCCATGGCAGGGCTGTCGGACCTGCCGGTTCTGGATAACGCCTATCTCGAGGACATGCGGCAATGGGTGGGCGACTCCACCCTCCTAGGCCTACTCGCCACCGCCCCGGATTCCTTCACCGGCGAGTTGGCCGCCATACGTTCCGCCTGGAACGCGAAAGACCTTCAGACGGTCCGCGAGACGGGGCACCGGCTGAAAGGCGCCGCCGGCAGCGTCGGATGCCGACGGCTGGCTGACCTAGGACATCAGTTCCAGAAATTGGAACCACAGCACCTTGAGCACCCTGACCGATTGGCGGCGCTCGAGAGTGAAATAGACCGTGCGGTTGCCGAAGTAACCGCTTGGCGGCCAGCCACGGAAGCGATTGTCTAGCTGCCGGCCCAGTCAATCACAGCTCACGCCGGTACCACCCAATCCGCAATAGCCGTTCGGGTTCTTGGCCAAATATTGTTGATGATCAGGCTCGGCGTAATAAAATTGAGACGCGTCGGAGATTTCCGTTGTGATGGGGCCGAACCCCTGATCTCCCAACTTGGCCTGAAACAGGCGACGCGTCTCCTCGGCGGCGACACGCTGCTCGGGTGAGGTCACGTAAATACCCGACCGGTATTGGGTGCCAATGTCGTTGGCCTGCCGCATGCCCTGGGTGGGATCGTGGCTTTCCCAGAACACCTTCAACAAGTCGCGATAAGCTATGGCTGCGGGATGGAAAACCACCAGCACCGCCTCGGTATGCCCGGTACGGCCGCTGCACACCTCCTCATAGGTCGGGTTAGGAGTGAAGCCGGCCATATAACCTACGGCGGTGGTATGGATGCCGGGCAATTTCCAGAACTTGCGCTCGGCACCCCAGAAGCAGCCCATGGCGAACAACGCGCGCGCGCAGTCCACAGGAAACGGCGGAGTCAGGCTGGTGCCCAGCACGGTATGGCGCTCGGGCACCGCCATGGGCTGGGAGCGGCCGGGAAGCGCATCCGCCGGCGAGACCATATGGGCTTTGCTGAAGCCGAACAGGGACATGGCCAACCCTCCTTCTCGCACTGCGATCCCCTGAGGGGAGATAAGCCATCCGCAACCTTCGCACCAGCCCGCCCTTGGCCTAAATTGTTGGCGGTCGTCCGTATCGGGGAGGTCCGCCATGCTCTCGCCTCGCCTCGCCTTGGTCATGATCCTTCCGCTCGCCGCCGGGGCTTGCGCATCCAGCGGCGATGTGTCGCAACTCCGCGGCGAGGTGGCCCAACTGCGTGCCGACCTCACCCGTACCCAGGCCCAGGTGTCCGCCAACCAGCAGGCGGCGGCACAGGCCCAGCAGAACGCGGCCATGGCCGAACAGCAGGCAGCTTTGGCCAATGAACGGGCCGAGACCATCTACAATCGCTCGCTGCGCAAGTAACCTGCTGGCCCTCCTGCTGGCGTCCGGTCCGGCAATGGCCGATGCCGGTGCCGTGCTGATGGCCGAATTGCACCGGGTGCAAACGGGCGAGAACCTTTTGGATCTCGCCCGTTCCAGCGGCGTGGGTTATGTCGAGATATTGGCCGCCAATCCGGGCGCTGACCCCTTTCTGCCGGGGCCGGGCCGCGAATTAGTGCTGCCCACCGCCCACCTGCCGCCGCCCGGTCTGGACCGTGCGCCACTGGTGGTGAACCTGGGCGACATGCGGCTGTAGTGGCGCAAGCCCGATGGCGCGGTCGAGAGCTTTCCCGTCGGTATCGGCCAGGAAGGCAGCAGCC
>JAEZFE010000068.1 GCA_023437865.1 Pseudomonadota bacterium
GGCCCGAAATGCCGGTGATGAAGGCCGTGGGCACGAACACCGCCACCAGCACCAGGGCGATGGCGATGATCGGCCCCGAAACCTCGCGCATGGCGCGGTAGGTGGCCTCCTTGGGCGACAGACCGGCCTCGATGTTGCGCTCGACGTTCTCGACCACCACGATGGCGTCGTCCACCACAATACCGATGGCGAGCACCAGGCCGAACAGCGACAGCGCGTTCACCGACACGCCCAGCAGATGCATGATTGCGAAGGTGCCGACCACCGACACCGGCACCGCCAGCAACGGGATGATCGAAGCGCGCCAGGTCTGGAGGAACAGAATGACCACCAGCACCACCAGCACCACCGCTTCCAGCAGGGTGTGGACCACCGATTCGATGGAGGCGCGGACGAACTGGGTGGGATCGTAGACGATGTCGTACTCGACGCCCTCGGGCATGTAGCCCTTCAGCTCGGCCATGGTGGCGCGCACCTTGTCCGAGATCTCGAGCGCATTGGAGCCCGGCGATTGCGAAATCGGCAGCGCCACCGCCGACTTGTTGTCGAGCAGCGAGCGGAGCGCGTAGTCGGCGGCGCCCATCTCGACCCGGCCCAGGTCGCGCAACCGGGTCACCGCGCCGGCGGAATCGGTCTTGACGATGATGTCGCCGAATTCCTCGACCGAGGTCAGACGGCCCTGGGCGTTCACCGACAATTGCAGGTCCACGCCGGGCAGGCTGGGCGAGGCGCCGACCACGCCTGCGGCGGCCTGGATGTTCTGTTCGCGGATGGCCTGGACCACGGCGCCAGCGGACAGCCCGCGCTCGGCCACCTTCTGTGGGTCCAGCCACACGCGCATGGAATAATCACCGGCGCCGAAGATCTGAACCTGGCCGACACCTTCGATGCGGGCCAGCCGGTCCTTGACGTTCAGCAGCGCGTAGTTGCGCAGATACGCCATGTCATAGCGGCCGTTGGGCGACAGCAGGTGCACCACCATGGTGAGATCGGGCGAGCTCTTGATGGTGGTCACGCCCATGCGCCGCACTTCCTCGGGCAAGCGCGGCTCAGCCTGGGTGACACGGTTCTGCACCAATTGCTGGGCCTTGTCCGGATCGGTGCCCAGGCGGAAGGTGACGGTCAGCACCATGACGCCATCGGTCGTCGCCTGGCTGCCCATGTAGAGCATGCCCTCGACGCCGTTGACCGCCTCCTCGATGGGGGTGGCGACAGTTTCGGCGATGACCTTGGGGCTGGCGCCGGGATATTGGGCACGCACCACCACGGTGGGCGGCACCACTTCTGGATATTCCGAGATGGGAAGGGCGCGCAGGGCCAGCAGGCCCGACACGAAGATCAGGACCGACAGCACCCCGGCGAAGACAGGGCGGTCGATGAAGAATTTCGACAGGTTCATTTCTGTGTCCTCGCCGGATTGTCTCTAGCGCTGGGCCAGGGCCATGGCGGTGGGCTGGGGCTCCACCAGGGTGCCCGGGCGAACACGCTGAAGGCCGCTGACGATGATGCGCTCACCGGGTTGCAGCCCGGTGGTGACCACCCGCAGGCCGTCCACAGTGGCGCCGAGCGTGACCGTGCGGTAGGCGGCCTTATTGTCGTCACCCACCACCAGGACGAATTTCTTGTCCTGGTCGGTGCCCACCGCCCGCTCGCTGATCAGCAGCGCCGGCTCGGCCTGGGCGCGGCCCATGCGCAGCCGGGCGAACTGGCCGGGCATCAAGCTACCATCGGCATTGTCGAACACGGCGCGCACCGGCACCGTGCCGCTGCGGATGTCCACGGCGTTGCCGACCATCTGGACATGGCCCTCGGCGGTGATGCCGAGTGCATTCATCTGCACGGGGATGCGCTCGACCTGGAGCGGGCCGCCCGAACTGTCTCGCAAGCCGGCGAGTGAGCGCATCACCTCCTGCTCGCTGGCATCGAAGCTGGCGTAGATGGGGCTGACCGAATAGAGCGTGGTCAGCACCGGCGCGCCGGCACCGGCGGGCACCAAATTGCCCACCGTGACCTCGGCCTTGCCGACCTTGCCGGACACCGGAGCGGTGATCCGGGTGTAGCCCAGATTCAGCCGCGCCGCCTCAAGCCCGGCTTGCGCCGCGCGCAACGACGCCTGGGCCTCGAAATAGGCATTGGTGCGGTTGTCCATCTCGCGCACCGGCATATTGCCCGAGCCGGTCAGTTGCTGCGCGCGCTCGTATTCCCGCTTGGTGAAGCCCAGGCGGGCCTGGGCGGAGGCCACCTGCGCCTCGGCGCGCGACACCTCGGCAGCGAACGGCGCCGGGTCTATGGTGACCAGCAGGTCGCCCTTTTTGACCAGCCCGCCTTCGCGGAAATGCACCGCCTGGACCTGGCCCGAGACGCGCGAGCGCACCTCGACCCGTTCCACCGCCTCCAACCGGCCGGAGAATTCCTGCCATGGCACGATCTCGCGGCTTTCGACGACGGCCACCGAGACGGGCAACGCCTGGGGGGCGGACGCTGCCGCCTCGGTGGCCTGGGCGCTGTGGCCGGACAGGCGGGTGGAGACGGCGCCGCCGCTAAGCACCACTCCGAGGGCGATGCCTGCCGCCCACAGCACTTTCCTGGATCGCAACTTGGTCATGACAAAACTCCTCAGGCGGTCACGCCGCCATCGACGGTCAGCGTGGTGCCGGTAATGAACGAAGCCGCCGGGCTGGCCAGGAAGGCCACGGCAGCGGCGACCTCCTCGGGCGCGGCGAAGCGGCCCAGCGGGTTGCCCACCAGTTGCCCATCGGCGCCGGGGCCATCGGCGGGATTCATGTCGGTGGCGGTGGAGCCCGGCTGGACCACGTTGACGGTGATCTTACGCGGCCCCAGATCGCGGGCGGCCCCCTTGGAATAGCCCACCAGCGCGGCCTTGGTGGCGGCATAATCGGCGACGCCGGGGAAGCTGGACCGGACGGCCAGCATGGAGCCCAGGCTGATGATGCGGCCGCCCTCGCCCATCACCTTGGCGGCGGCGCGGATGGCGGTGACGACGCCGTGCAGATTGACGGCATACATGCGATCAAGCGCGGCGACGTCGGCCTCGGGATGGTCCACCGCAGCCATGACGGCGATGCCGGCATTGTTGACCAGGATATCGAGGCCACCAAAGCGCTCAACCACCGACTGCACCAGACCGATGACCTGGGCGGCACTGCCCTGGTCGGCCTTGAAGGCGGCGGCGCGGACGCCAAGGCCGGCCAGCTGCGTCACCAAAGCAGCCGCCTTATCGTCGGAGGACGCATAGCTGATGGCCACGTCGGCGCCCTGCTCCGCCAGGGAAAGCGCGATGGCGGCACCGATGCCGCGCGAGGCGCCGGTGACGAGGGCGATCTTGCCTGAGAGAGGTTTGCTCATGGTGTGCTCCAGCTCTGCATTTCTGTACCGTTCGGTAAGAATG
>JAEZFE010000114.1 GCA_023437865.1 Pseudomonadota bacterium
AGTTCCGCATCCGTGGCGTGGCGACCAACCTGACCTTCCTGGAAGCGGTCATCAGTCACCCCCGTTTCGTGTCGTGCCAGTACACGACACGGTTCATCGACGAGACCCCCGAGCTGTTCAAGCAGGAGGGGCGCAAGGACCGCGCCACCCGCCTGCTCAAGTTCGTCGGCGAGGTGATGGTCAACGGCAATCCCGAGGTGGCGGGTCTCCCCCGGCCGCGGCAAGGCCTCCTTGCGGAAGTGCCCCATCATCCCGCCGGCGATCCGCTGCCGGGCACCAAGCAGAAGCTCGACGAACTGGGCGCCGACGGCTTCGCCAAGTGGCTGCTGGCCCAGGAGCGGGTGATGGTGACCGACACCACCTTCCGCGACGCCCACCAGTCGCTGCTGGCAACCCGCATGCGCAGCCACGACCTGCTGGCGGTGGCGCCGGCCTATGCACGGCTTCTGCCGCAGCTGTTCTCGGTGGAATGCTGGGGCGGAGCTACGTTTGACGTCGCCATGCGCTTCCTCAAGGAAGACCCGTGGGAGCGTCTGGCCGGGCTGCGCCAGGCCATGCCTAACCTGCTTTTGCAGATGCTGCTGCGCTCGGCCAACGCGGTGGGCTACACCAACTACCCCGACAACGTGGTGCGCCATTTCATCGAGCGCGCCGCCAAGGGTGGCATCGATGTGTTCCGTGTGTTCGACTGCCTGAACTGGGTGGACAACATGCGCTTCGCCATCGATTCCGTGCGTGAGACCGGTGCCTTGTGCGAGGCGGCGATCTGCTATACCGGCGACATCGGCAATCCGGCGCGAGCCAAGTACGACCTCAAGTACTATGTGGATCTGGCCAAGCAGCTGGAGAAGGCGGGCGCCAACATCCTGGGCGTCAAGGACATGGCCGGCCTGGTCAAGCCGCGTGCCGCCTCCATGCTGTTCAAGGCGCTGAAGGAAGAGGTGGGCATCCCCATCCACTTCCACACCCACGACACCTCCGGCCTGTCGGCGGCCAGCGTGCTCGCCGCGGTGGATGCCGGCGTCGACGTGGTGGACGCCGCCATGGATGCCATGAGCGGCACCACCTCGCAGCCGCCGTTGGGCTCCATCGCCGCCGCACTCAAGGGCCATCCGCGCGACCCCGGCCTGGACCAGGAAACGCTCAACCGCGTGTCGGTTTATTGGGAACATGCGCGGGCCAATTACGCCGCCTTCGAGGCCGACATCAAGTCGGGGACTGCCGAGGTTTACCTGCACGAAATGCCGGGCGGCCAGTACACCAACCTGCGCCAGCAGGCGCGCTCGCTGGGTATTGAAGAGAAGTGGGACCAGGTGGCCCATGCCTATGCCGATGTGAACGACCTGTTCGGCGACATCGTCAAGGTGACGCCCACCTCTAAGGTGGTGGGCGACATGGCGCTGATGATGGTGACCAGCGGCCTGATTCCCGCTGACGTCGCCAATCCGGACAAGGAAATCGCCTTTCCCGAATCGGTGGTTCAGCTGTTCCGGGGCGAACTGGGCCAGCCCCCGGGCGGTTGGCCGGTGGAGTTGCAGAAGAAGGTGCTCAAGGACGTTCAGCCCTTCACCGAGCGTCCGGGCGCCATCCTGCCACCCGCCGACCTTGCTGCCATCAGGGCGGAGGCGGAGAAGAAGGTGGGCCGTGCGCTCAGCGACGACGAATTGGCGTCCTACCTGATGTATCCCAAGGTGTTCACCGACTTCGCGGCGCATGCCCGTGAGTATGGCGACGTCTCGGCCCTGCCGACGCCGGTATTCTTCTACGGCATGCAGCCGGGCGAGGAGGTCGTCGTCGAGCTGGAGCGCGGCAAGGCACTGATTATCCGCTTCCTCGCCATCGCCGAGCCCGACGAGCAGGGCCGCCGCAAGGTATTCTTCGAACTGAACGGCCAGCCGCGCACCGTCATGGTGGCGGACGCCAAGGTCGCTCCGGCCAAGCCGCCGCAGCCCAAGGCCGAGGACGGCAATCCAGCCCACGTGCCGGCACCCATGCCGGGCCTGGTGGTGTCGATCGCGGTCATCGAGGGCCAGAAGGTGGAGAAGGGCGACGTGCTGCTGTCGCTGGAGGCCATGAAGATGGAGACCGCCGTCCGCGCCGAGCGGGCGGGCACCGTCAGGCGTATCGCGGTCGCCCCGCGTCAGGCGGTGGAAATGAAGGACCTGCTGGTGGTCCTGGAGTAGCGGAAGGCCCCCTCGGCGAGGGGGCCTTCTTCTTTTTCAGCGGTTCTTGAGGCCCGACATCGCGGCGTCCAGGCTGGCGCGCGAGGCGCGGCTCATGGACGCCCAGGATTGCTGGGCGGCGGTGAAGCCCGGCAGCTCGATATTCAGATCGACCTGCTGGGTCATTTTCACGCCGTCCACCGTGTTGTTCATCATCGCGGTGATGTGGCCGGCCAGGGCCTCGTGCGTGATGGTGGGGCCCGACGGCAGGGCCAGGCTGAAGCCGCCATTGGCGGTCTTGGTCAAGGTGGCGGTGTCGCCGCCGATGGCGGTGGTGGTGGCCGAGCCGATGCCGCCGGCATCATTGATGGTGAATATGGTCTCCAGCCCGTGCGGGGTGGCGCCCTCAACCATGCTGCGCATCACCAGGGCGAAATTGATCGGGATGCCGTTGATCATCATGCCGCCGCGGGCTTCGCCCAATTCGGCAATGTCGATGGGCTCCCACCCGTCCAACGGGTCGGCGGCCATGGCGGCGTGGGCCGGCCCGGCGCCCGCGAGCACGGCCATCATGGCCGCTGCCGCAACGCCCAGGCGGGCCGATCGGTCAGGCAAGGGTGTCATCATCCTCTCTCCAAGGTTCCGAGCCAGGGGGCGTCCGGTGGTCCATCAGAACTGGAAGAGTCCGGGCAGGGCGACGTGGAATGTCGCCAGGCCATTGCGGTTGAGCGCGGTGCCGTAGGGGGCCTTGCGCCGTACCGCCCATTCGCTTTCGTCGTTGAAATTGTCGCGGCCCTTGTCGAATTCATCACGGATCAGGAAGACGATGCCGCGCCACATGGTCTCGAACTCGGCGCGCGAAATGGCCCGCACTCCCAGCGCGGGATCGCCGACCAGCACATCCTGCCCGGTGACCCCCTTGACCACCACGAAGTGGTTGTAGCCCTTCACGTTGACCAGGGTGATGGCGGGCACGCCGAGTTCGGCCACTTTCTCAAGGGTGACGCGGAAGCCGTCGGACTTCAGTTCCAGGCTCTCGAGGTAGCGCTGCATGTCGTAGAGCGAAAAGCCGCGCTGCTGAATGGCGGCCTGATCGCCGGTCTCCCACATGGCCTTGAAGGCCTGTTCCTCGGTGGTCGGGCGACCGTAATGGTAGGTGAGCAGGGTCGCCACCGCCGCCGAGCCGCACGAGAAATCGTATTGCTGGCGGACCACGTTGTGGAACCGTGCCTCCTTGAGGCTGACCACGCCGACCGACAGATTGGCGCCAGGCGTGATGAGCCCGACTTCGCCGGCGGCGGCGGCTCCGATGGTCAGTCCCACTGCCAGGGCCAGGACGGCGAAGGTCGGGGTGGGGCGGATCGTCATGGCGAACTCCCCGGCCTCACTT
>JAEZFE010000177.1 GCA_023437865.1 Pseudomonadota bacterium
CCCCCCCCCCCCCACCGCCCAGTCCTCGATAAAGCGGGCGGCTGCCGTCCCCGCCGGCAGCCAATGGAGCGCGGTCAGAACGGCAGCGGCTGAGACCGCCGCTACCCGAACCGCGTCCCACAGCGACAGCATGCGCTCCATCGCCCTCAGATGCGCCCTCGCGGATCGATCGGCAAGACGTGTGAACCAGCCCACACCAGGGCCGAACGATGCGGCGTAGCCTGCGGGCAATTGCCACACACCGCTGGAGACCAGCCATGAGGACCCTGCCCGTCGCCCTGCTGCTCGCCTCGACCGCCTTCGCCCCGGCTTTCGGTAAGGAGGTCCTAATGCTGGAGCACACGCCATCGGTGGAGGAACTGCGCTCTTATCTGGCCCCCGAGGCTGCCCCGGTGCGCCGCACGCGCGGCATCGAGATCGTCGGCCAACAGACACAGGCGGCCCGGCCCGCACCCGCCCAGACGGTATCGACCATGACACCCGAACCAGCAGCGGCGCCCGAGCCGAAGCCGAAAGTAAAGGCGACGCCCGAGCCCACCACCATCGGCTATCGGGTGCAGTTCGCTTATGACTCGACCGAGATCATGGCGGATTCCAAGCCATTTCTCGACCAATTGGGCCAAGTTCTGCAATCCGAGCCCAACCTGACGCTGAACGTCGAAGGCCACACCGATGCCCATGGCAGCGACACCTACAATCTCAGTCTGTCGCAGCGCCGGGCGAAGGCGGTTCAGGCTTACTTGAGCCAGACCTGGCGCGTAGCGCCAGAGCGGCTGACCATATCCGGCAAGGGCGAAAGCGAGCCCCTGGTCCCCGACCCTAATGCCGCCGAGAACCGGCGGGTCCAGTTCAAGCCCCTGTAAACCAAGCCGCCGGTCCCTGAGCCGGCGGTTTTTCTTTGTCCTGGGCCATCGACACAAGTTGTGAACCAGCCCACAGCACCCGGATCGGTCAGGACATAGGGTGGTGTTCATGGAGGCCCGGCGATAGAGCCGCGGGCCAATACACAGGAGAAAAGTCATGACCTCAATCCGCCGCACCTTGTCGCTCACCGCCCTTGCCGCCCTGGCTCTGGGCGCAGTCTCTGCCCAGGCGGGAACCTACGATAAGCAGATGAAGCCCTACCCGGGCATGAGCAGCCCCTCGTCGACCAGCAACAGCGTCACCGCCAACAACGTCGCAGCCGGTATCAAAAATCGCGCCGACCAGCGCGTCTTCGCCGACCAGGCCGGCGCATTGCCGTGGACCGGCGGCACCACCTTCAACAGCACCACTGCCAGTAACATCGCCGCCGGCATCAAGAACCACGCCAGCCAGGATGTGATGACCCGCCAAAGCGGCAGCGGCGGGTTCACGCAAAACCAAATCGACGCCATGAACCTGGCCGCCGGCGAACACAACCAGGCTAATCAGCGCGTCCAGGCCGTGCAGCGCTGAAGGGAGAGTCCGCCATGAGAACCCTCGCCGCCTTCGCCATCCTGCTGGCCGCCGGCAGCGCCCATGCCGACCGCCTGCATACCGGTGGCATCGCATTGTCTGAGAACAAGGCCATCATGGGCGCCAATATCGCCGCCGGATTCGGCAACAGGGCGCAGCAGCAGATGGTGGGGCATCAGTCTGGGCCCGGCGGGGGCCACCCGCTGGTCTCCACCGATACCCAGGTCGCCACCAACGTCGCCGCCGGCATCAACAACCAGGCTCAACAGCAGGTGGTGGGTTTCCAGGGCGCGCCCCCAAGCGTGGCACTGGACTTCAGCGGGCGTGGTCCCATGGTCAGCACCCGCGTAGGGGTCGCCACCAACGTCGCCGCCGGCATCAACAACCAGGCCGCTCAGGGCTTCGCCGCCCGACAGCGTTGACGTTCCTCCAACTCGGCTGCCGGGATAGTCTCCCGGCGGCCCCTCTTTTTGAAGGAGCCCGCCATGCCCCGCCTGCTCACCGCCCTCGCCCTGTTCCTGGTCTGCAATGCCGGTGCACGCGCCGATACCGAAGTGTGCCAAACCGTCAATGGCCGAACCACCTGTACCCATGCCGAAGGCAACGTATCGTGCATCAGCATCAACGGCGAAACGCGCTGCACGCCTGCCCACCCTGACAGCCTGAAGCAGCCGATGCCCGACATGACCATGCCCGGCGTGGAGGTCCGCGAGGAGAACGGCCGTACAAAGGTGACCGCCGGTGGCACCGAGATCTGGCTGCCCAAGTGAACCACGTCACAGCGCGGCCCCCCGCCAGGGCCTAGGCTTATCTTGTCAACCCTGGCAAGGAGGTCCGCCATGACTCTTCAGCAATTCGCCTGGTTCAGCCTGTTCGAGAAGTCCTACATCAAGCCAGAAACCGTGGACGGCGCGCCAATGTACGCCGTCCACGCCGCCGATGGCTCCCTGTTATTCCGGGTGGCCAGCCGCGAGGCCGCCCGCATGCTGGCCCGCGAGTTCATGGTCGAAACTCTTCCCCTTCACTAGGAGCCAACCATGCGCAAAGCCCTCATCGCCATGCTCGTCACCGCCGCACCGGCCTATGCCCAACAGGCCGGCGGCCTGTCGGTGGGCGGCGCCGGCCTGGGGCCGATGCCGCTTCAGCCGGAAATTGCCGCCTCTGCGCCGCTGCACCAAAATCTGGGTGACGTGCGTGCAATCAATCCGGCGCGGGGGCGCGAGGGCATCCACCAATCGGCCATTGCCGCGATAAGGGGCGATTCCGGCTATCTGGGTGGCTTCTTCCGCGGCCAGCCCATGGCCGCCAGCCGCCAGCCGCCGCCTGAATTCGCCATGCCGGATTTCGTTACTATCGTCGAGGCGCCATTCATCCAGAACAATTTCGGCAGTCCGGTTGCGGTCGAAACCGCCGGCCCCGCCACCATCAACGCTCACGAAAGCCCCGTAGCGGTCAACTCCGGCCCAGGCAAGCTGGAGCAGAAGGTGGACAGCGCCGTCAACATCGCCACCGGCACCGGAAACGTGGCCAAGCAAGAGGTTAAGCGCTAAACGTGATAACAGCGCACTCGGGCGGGGTTGCCGAAGGCGGTGGTGCACGCCGGGACATCCCGGCTAACCACGCTGCCAGCGCCGATCACCGCCCCGGCGCCGATGGTAACGCCCGGCAGGATGATGGCGCCGCCACCGATCCATACGTCATGGCCGATGCGGATCGGCCGCCCAAATTCCAGCCCGGCGGCGCGCACCGCTGCGTCGCGGGGATGGTCGGCAGCCAGGATCTGCACGCCGGGTCCGATCTGGGTGCGCTCACCAATGGTGACTGCGACGACATCCAGAATGACGCAGTTGAAGTTTAAAAACGCACCGGCACCCAGGCTGATATTGAAACCGTAATCGCAGTGGAAAGGCGGACGGATCACCGCTCCCTCACCCACGCATCCCAGCCGCTCCCTCAGCAGGGAATGGCGCTCCGCCGCGGGCAGCGCCAACGCGGCGTTGTAGCGGGCCAGCCATTCATGATTGGCCTGCAGGGCCGCCTGCAAATCGGGGGCGCCTGCATTGTAAAGGTCACCGGCCAGCATCTTGTCCATCTCGCTCAGCGGCACCGAAACCTCCCTCTCAACGTAGCGGAAGACAGCCCGACGCGCCCGCCCCCGGCACAACGACCACGGTCGTGGTCCCGTCTGGATCCTTGATGACCACCCGAGTGCTTGGCTCGGCCACCGATGGCGGTAACTGCGCAGGCGATACCTGGACCACTTGCCGGCGGCCGTCGAGCCAACATTCAAGATAGGTCGGCCCCTTGCCCTTTGGAACTTGGATGCCCTTGGTCGGCAGGGGATACTTATCACCTTCGACGATGCCCGCCTGGGCGGCGGCGGCGGCCAGCAGCAATGCGAGAGGCAGGAGCCGCATGGTGTGTCCTCATCCGGTCGCCGGCAGGACCTTGACGGTCATGCGGCCGGTCTTAACCGTGGTCTTGGGCAGCCGTGCATAGGCCCCCAGCACATCGTCGAGGGTGGCGCCGGGGATCACCGCCAGGTCGGCCGCCTTGTAGCTGTCCGGCAGCGCCAGCCCCACCTCCTGCGGCGAACTTACGCAGGCAATCTGCTCGTTCGCGTTAGGCTGCTCCAGGCGGATATTGAATGGCGGCTGCGGACCGGGCGGTATTTCCACCTGGCGGCGGGCCTCGACAAAGGCGTCGGGTTGGAACCGGTTGGGGAAAATGCGCGACACCGCGCCTTTGGCGTCGGCGTAATAGCAGTACAGGAAGCCCTCGGCATTGGTCGTGGCGTTGACAACCAACGCCTCGCCCACGCGGTAGCTGGGTTGCGGCCCGCGCGATGAACTGAGCGTCAGCTCCGGCGCGGGCGGGACGGTACCCACCGAGGCCTGCACGGCTGCCGCTCCCCGCGTTTCGGGCATGGCCTTGGCCGGCGTCGAGGACAGCATGCGCAAATAGGTGTCAAAATCCAGCCGGCCCGACGCGATCAGATCATGGTCGGCCTGCCACCGCCCGAGCGCCGTGCGCACTGACTCGTCGGTGGCGGTTCCCTGAAGGTAGCCGTCCGCCTCCAGAACGCCCTTGGCCTGAGCCTGCCGTTCGGCCTCCGACATGTCGTCGTACCACGAGCGGCTCTGGCTCATGAAGGCGGGGGTGGCCGAATCCATCCCCAAACATTGCCAGTACGGCACGCGGGTCAGCTTGCCCAGCGCCTCGATCGTCGACAACTCGATCAAGGTGCGGAGCGCCTGGTGCATACCTTCCGAACGGCTGAGGGATATCTGGAACGACAGGCCGGCCTTGCCGATGATGCCACTCGCATCGCCGCCCTTGCCCGATTGCACCACAGCGATGGAATTGCTGGCGGTGACGCCCGGTAGGATACGACGGGTGGTCAGTTCCCCAACGTTCATGTCTACCGAGATGACCGAGACGATCTGGTCGCGCGACACCGAAAGGTCCACATCGGGCAACGAGATGCCGGCGCTGGCGGCATCAGCCAGCACATTCTCGTCCAATTGGGTCACCGCGCCCCGGATGTAGTAAGATGGCGCGCGGAATTCGGGCCGCACGCCCACCATCCAGTACAGCGCATTCACGCTGTCCAAGGCCGGTTCGAAATCCACGAAGCTGAAGGCGTTGGACTTGTCCGACATGCGCGACACCGAGGTGATCACCATCTCCTTGGTACCGCCCAAAAGGCGCCCCGTCTCGTCGGGGATGCCGTTGCTGGTGATGTAGATGTCGCGCTTGCCGTGGGTCCACATCAGGTTGTCCATGCACCGCAATGCTTCGGAAAAGCTGCTGACCGTGCGCGCTGGCGCGGTGGAGGGCTGCTTGGCGACCATGGCCTGCTCGGGCGGCGTCATGCAGGCGGAAAGGCTTGCCGACAGCACCACCGTTAATGTCCGTCGCGGAAACCCGGCCATGGCCCAGCCTCGCCCTTGGGAAACGTGCCTAGCATATGCGGGGTGCATGCCCGGGGGTCGACTATCCATTGGCCTAGTCCCTCACCCGAGGCGGCAATCGCTCCGGCT
>JAEZFE010000185.1 GCA_023437865.1 Pseudomonadota bacterium
TCGGGGGTTTGCCTCTGACAATGGCCCAAGGGTAGAAACCGACGACCGAACCCCCCCCCCCCCTCGCGCTTCACCCACTGTCCGCCCGCTGCCCGCGGTATCCTTCGTGATCCCGGTCTTCAACGAGAATGCCTGCCTCCTTGAACTTTACCGGCAATTGACGGCGGTCATGGTGGTGCACCTTCCGGATGCCGAGATTATTTTCGTCGATGACGGCTCGACCGACGGCAGCGCAGACACAATTGACCAGATCGCGGCAGCCGATGAGCGGGTCGTCGTGGCGCATCTACGCCGAAACTACGGAAAGTCGGCGGCGCTCGACCTTGGTTTCCGCCTGGCAGCCGGCGGAACGGTGATCACCCTCGATGCCGACCTGCAGGACGACCCGGCCGAGGTCCCCCGCTTTCTCGCCAGATTGGCCGAGGGCCTGGACATGGTCAGCGGTTGGAAGCGCAACCGGCGAGACCCGATGGACAAGACCGTGCCCTCGGCCGTCTTCAACTGGTTTGTCCGGAAGGTCTCGGGGCTGACGCTTCACGACTTCAATTGCGGCTTCAAGGCATACCGGCGTGAAGCACTTGCCGATCTTCGGCTTTACGGCGAACTGCACCGCTACATTCCCGCGCTTCTCCATTGGGAAGGCTTCCAGATCGGTGAGATCGAGGTCGCGCACCGCCCTCGCCTGGCCGGCAAGTCTAAATTCGGCACCGCCCGATTACTGACCGGTGCGTTTGATCTGATGACCGTGACGCTGACGGTGAAGTTTCGCGGTCGCCCACTGCATTTCTTCGGCTACGTGGCGGTCAGTTTCGGCGCCCTCGGAGGCGCGATGCTGTGTTGGCTATTCGCCCTGTCCATCCTGGACCTTGATCCGCTCCGCCCCCGGCCGATGCTGTACACCGCGCTGCTGATGATCTTCACCTCGGTCATCCTGATCGCCACCGGATTGCTGGGCGAATTGGTCAAGAGCACGGCGCCCTACAGCCCCGACTACCGCCTGCGCTCGATCAAGGCCCAACCGAGCCGCCAAGTGAGAGTGCGCGAGAGCGTCGATGCATAGCGGAAGTCTGCCGGTCCCCACGGGGGACTTCTTCCACCAGCTTGTGTTCGTTGGCGATGCCGCCTCCCGGCTGCTGTCAATGCAGGACAACGATCCGCTGTCGCCGTCCCACGGAAATTTCCATTGCGCCTACTGGCGGGACAAGACGTCCGAGTTCGCGGATGCCCGCTACCAGGAGGCCGGAGCGGCTCTCGGCCTGCTGTCCCATCCCGCCTTTCACCAGCTTGGTGCAGATCGCGGCTGGCTGCCCCAGGACTTGATGGGGGCGTGCCATGCCGCCCTCGCCCAATTGCGGCGCCTGCAATACCCCGAGGGCTGCTACGATGAGTGGTACAGGGGCGAGCGCGGCTTCGCCGCCACGGCCTTCACCACCCTGGCCTATGCGGCCTGCGCTGTTGAACTGGGCCCGGCGATGCCGGACAAAACATCCCAGCTGGTGCAAGAGACTCTGGAGCCGGCCGCCAACTGGCTGTCTCGGCGGAACGATCTGGTCAAGGTCAATCACCAAGTCGCGGCAGCGGCGGCGCTGGCGGCCTTTCATCGGCTGACGGGCGAATCCTGTTGGCGGGCCGCCGCGCTCGGCAAACTGCGCAGCGCGGTGGCGACGCAGACAACGGAGGGATGGTTTCCCGAGCTGGCCGGCATGGATTTTGGTTATTCGGCACTCGTTCTCGACCTGCTGATGCACCTGCACCGATGGGTCGAGACCGAGGAGGCCCTCTCCGCCGCCGTGCGCCTGGCCGACTTCCTGCTGCCGCACATGCACCCGGACGTCACCTTCGCCGCCGAGGCGGGCACCTGCCGCAACCAATTCGCCGGCCAGGCGGGCTTCCTTCTCCTGGCCCCCCATCATCCCGGCGCCCGTGCGGTAACTGCACGCCTCGCCATGATGGGACCTCGGGCGAGCGAGGCCCGCATCCTGGCCTATCTCGGCGACGATTTGCGGCTGGCCCGCTGGAGCACGCTGCCCGTCCTGGCCGCGCTGGCCTTCCAAACAACGTCGGCGCCGCTGGCGGACGACGCGGGGCTGCCCGTTCCCGCCGGCTGGACTATCCACGACGCCGCCGGGGTGGCGGCGTTCCATCGCGGGGAGTTGCATGTCCATATCCCCTTCGGCGGCAGCACGGCCGTGCGCGTCTTCGCAAACAGCAGGGCGCTGCCGCACGAGTACGGCTCCCGCAGCCCCGCGCCGGGCATTGCCGCCGGGCGGATCGTGGCACAGACACCCAACTCCATCGAGCTCGTGTACGAGCAGGCGTCGCCGCGCTACCTCTTCCCTGGGTTTCTGTCGCGCCTGCTGCTCCGCCTCGGATCATGCACGGCACCGACCTCACGACTGACACGCTGGATCATCGACCGCTATCGGCTGAAAGCCAGGACGACCATCAACCAGGCCGCAACCTCTGTCACCATGGGCTGCGACCGCCAACGGTTCTCCCGCCGAATTGAGTTCGGTGACGAACGGATCGCCATCACCGAGGGACCGGCCAAGGGCTTTTCTTCGGCGGGTGCGTGCAAAGAGAAATCCCGGGCGGGCACCACGTGAAAGGGTCAAAAGCCACCCAGTTAATTCTTAAGATGTCGGCGACGGTAGTGTTGTTGGCTCTTGTCCTCGCCACGCTCGACATTGCGCGCCTGAAGAGAACATTGGTCGCGATCGACCCCGGTTTTCTCGTTCTGGGAATCACCCTCTGCCTAGCCTTCACTGCGCTCCGCATCGCCAAGTGGATGCTCATAACCAGGAGCAACGGCCTACACGCCTCGGCGGCACTACAAGTGCGATCCCTGCTGTTTGCCTTGGCGCTGGGCATTATCACCCCCGGCCGGGTCGGCGAAATTGTGGCGGTCCTTCCGTTTCCGAACGAAGCCCGCCCCCGGGCGGTATGTGCCTATGTCTACGACCGGCTCGGCGAATTGGCGACAGTGCTGCTGTTCTGCATTCCCGCCTGCCTGTCCCTGTTGCCCGGCTGGAGCGCATTTGTCACCGCCGGCCTGATTGCCGTCGGGATCGCCGCGGCGCTGACGGCCTTCCAATCTCGGAGGTTGCGTTTGCGGCTCACCGCCGCCCTGCCGGCATGGATCCCCGCGGGGGGGGGGGGTGGGGGGGGGGG
>JAEZFE010000349.1 GCA_023437865.1 Pseudomonadota bacterium
CGCCAATACCAGCGGGCCGTCCCACAGCCGCGCGGCCTCTTCCGGCAGCAGGGCCGCCACTTCCCCCAGCGGCGCCAAATCGGAGGCAAAGGCCTGCACCCAGATCTCCGCACGCCGCGAATCCAGCGCCACCACCACGGTCTTGCCCGCGCGCTCGGCCTCGGGGATGGCGGCGGCCACCGCTTCCGGGGTGGCGATCCCGGCCACCGGCTTGCCGGCGGCCAGGGCCAGGGCGCGCGCGGCGGACAGGCCGATGCGGATGCCGGTGAAGGCACCCGGGCCCACGGTCACCGCGACCAGGTCCAGTTCCGCAAAGCTGGCGCCGGCTTCGGCCATCACCTCGCCCACCATGGGGATCAGTACTTCGCTCTGCCCGCGCGCCATCTCGAGATAGCGGTGGGCGGCAATGGTGCCGTCATGCCACAGCGCCACAGAACAGGCAGAGGTGGCGGAATCGAGGGCGAGGACTTTCATGGTAATCTGCTCACGGGCTTCTTCACGGGTTCTTGACCGGGGGCGCTATACTGCTCCGCCCGCCGGGTGTTGAAAAGGAGAAGCGATGCTGGTGCGCATCGATGCCGACGAGTTCGCTGTGGAAGTCGCCTTGGCCTACGCGACCGCCGGCAATTTCACCGGCCAGCCGGTCTATCGGGCCGATGCGGCCTGCTTCCTGAATTCCGAAGCGGCATTGTGCCTGCGCCGCGCCGTGGAGCTGGCCCGGCCGTTAGGCCTGACCCTGCGCCTCCTCGATGCCTTCCGCCCGTCCGAGGCGCAATGGGTGTTGTGGAACCACAGCCCCGACCCGGATTTCCTGGCCGATCCCCGCCGGGGCTCGCCCCATTCGCGCGGTGCCGCGGTGGATCTGACCCTGGTCGATGGCACCGGGGCGGAGCTCGACATGGGCACTCTCTTCGACGCCTTCACCCCGCTGTCCCACCACGGCAATCCGGGCGTAGGGGCCGAGGCGCAAAGGAACCGGCTGCTTCTGCTGGGGCTGATGACCAGCGCGGGATGGGACTTCTACCGCAATGAATGGTGGCACTACCAATTGCCCGGCGCCGCCCATTATCCGCTGCTCAGCGACAGCGTGCTGGGCGCGGACAGGATGATGGATTAGCGGGCCAGCCTCAGCAGCGCGTCCAGGTCCATGTGCGCCTCCAGATGCGCCG
This sequence comes from Pseudomonadota bacterium, assembly GCA_023437865.1. GTDB lineage: Bacteria > Pseudomonadota > Alphaproteobacteria > Rhodospirillales > Magnetospirillaceae > Magnetospirillum. The sequence goes on from JAEZFE010000349.1 coordinate 1,170, forward strand.
CCAGGCGGTCGAGCACCTCGTCCACCAGGGCGTCGTAGGCCACGCCGCTCTCCTGCCCCAGAAAGGCGTGGCGGAACGGATCGCTGGCGAACAGGCCGTGCAGGTAACAGCCCACGATGCGGCCATCCTTGGACATTGCGCCGTCGGGCTGGCCGGCCAGGGTCATGAAGGGGCGGGCATCATCGGGGCCGGCGGTCCGCCCCATATGCATTTCGTAGCCGCGCACGGGCTGGCCGAGCGAGGTACCGCTCACCTCCACCAGCACCTTGTCGCCGGCCATCACCGTCTCGACGTCGAGCAGCCCCAGCCCGGGCGCCACCGAACCGGCGGGGCCTTCCATGCCCAGCGGATCGGCCACCGATCTGCCCAGCATCTGATAGCCGGCGCAAATGCCCAGCACCCGTCCGCCGCGCCGCACATGGGCGTGAATATCGATGTCCCAGCCCTGGGCCCGCAGAAAGCCCAGGTCGGTGATGGTCGCCTTGGACCCGGGCAGGATGATCAGGTCCGCTACCGGCAGCGGCTGGCCGGGCGGCACGATGGAGAGCTTTACCCCCGGCTCGGCGGCCAGCGGGTCAAAATCGTCGAAATTGGCGATGCGTGAGAGCTGGGGCACGACAACATGGAGCGCCCCCGAGCCTGAACCCGAGCGCAATGACGCAGCATCCTCGGCGGGCAGGCGGGCGGCATCGGCGAACCACGGCAGCACGCCCAGGCAGGGCAGGCCGGTGCGGCCGGCCATGATGTCCACCGCCGGCTGGAACAGGGTGGGGTCGCCGCGGAACTTGTTGATGACGTAGCCGGCAAGGCGCTTGCGCTCGCCCTCGGGCAGCAGCTCCCAGGTGCCGACGATGCTGGCGATGACCCCGCCGCGGTCGATGTCGCCGATCAGCACCACCGGCACGTCGGCGGCTTCGGCAAAGCCCATGTTGGCGATGTCGGCGGCGCGCAGATTGACCTCCGCCGCGCTGCCGGCGCCTTCGACCAGCACCAGATCGGCGTCGGCGGACAGGCGGCGGAAGCTGTCCAGCACGGCGGGCATCAGACTGGGCTTCAGCCGGTAGTAGTCGCGCGCGCCGGCATTGGTCAGCACCTTGCCCTGCACCACCACCTGGGCGCCGACGTCCGATTGCGGCTTCAGCAGCACCGGGTTCATGTCCGAGCTGGGCGCCACCCCGCAGGCACGCGCCTGCAACGCCTGGGCGCGGCCGATCTCGCCGCCGTCGGCGGTTACGGCGGCATTGTTGGACATGTTCTGCGGCTTGAATGGGCGCACCCGCAGGCCGCGCCGGGTGAAGGCGCGGGCCAAGCCGGCCACCAGCAGCGACTTGCCGACGTCCGAGCCGGTGCCCTGGAACATCAGGGCGGGGGTACGCTCAGCGGCCAAGGACGTCCCTCAGCTGGTTGGCCTGGGGATTGTCGAGCCGGCGGGCGACCAGGATGTCCTCGGGCGCGGGGTTGCCGCCGTAATAGGCGGCATTCCATGAATGGCGCGGCAGGATGCCCGACCCTTCCAGGGTGGCGCCACCATAGACGCCGACCGCCTTGCTGAAGGAATAGATGTCGGCACCCACGTTCAGTGTTGTCGCCGCCTCGGCGCCCGCGCCCACATGGGCCAGCGCCACGCCGGCATCGGCACCCGCCATGAAGCGGTTGTCCATGACCGCGCGCAGGCCGCCCTCTTTCATGATGATGAACATGGCCTCGGCATCCTGCAGGCCGATCTGCAGCCCCAGCGAGCCCGACGCCACCGAATAGAAGGCCGGGCCCGACCAATTGCCCTGCGCATCCTTGGTCAACAGCACGCCGGTGCCGTATTCGGCGCCCAGCAGAAAGCCGCCCTTGACCAGATCGGGCACGATCAGCACCCCGCGGGCGCGCCGCAGCAAGCTGTCCACGTTGCGGGCAAAGCCATCGTCGCGG
>JAEZFE010000362.1 GCA_023437865.1 Pseudomonadota bacterium
GCGGCAACCCTGGTGCGCACCCACGACGTGCTATGTGGCCCCAGTCGGTGCCACCAGATGTTGGACGGAGTGCCGCTGTATCGCGATATGGATCATCCGTCCATCCCTGGCGCGCTGCTACTGGAGCCGATCTTCCGCGCTGCCCTCACGTCGGAGTGAGGGCGGCAGGGCGCCCCAGCGTACTGCGCTATCCCTCGGTCAGTGTCTTCAACTGCCGCCCGGCGACGATCAGCATGGCGAGGTCGATCTGCTGGGCGGCCTTGAGTTCGGCCACCATGGCATCGGTGCGCTCGACATTGACCCGATGGTCCGCTACCCAGGCAGCCAGGGCCTCGGGCGGAGCCAGGCCGGGCGCCTCGGCAGCCACCGCCGTGGTGATGTCGCGCTGGTAGCCGTACAGATCCTCGATTGCCGCCCCGGCCGCCAGCTTCTGCCAGTGCCCGCGCACGCCGAGCTTCTGCGCTGAGGCGCGTAGCCAGCCCAGGCCGAAGCGGTGGCCGATGGTGAAATAGAGCTGGCCGGCTTCGTCCACGGTGGCGCCGTGGCGGGCGGCGATGCGCACCACGTCTGCCGCCGAGGCCAGCACGATGAGGTTGCCGACCTTGGCCGCCAGATCCTCGGGCACACCCTGCGCCACGTACTCGCCAACCCGGGCGGTCAGAGCCTCGGCCACATCCCCGGGCAGGATGGCGGGCACCGCACCTTCCAGCGCGGCGATACCGGGCCTCAGTTCGGCGATGGCGGCGCCGATGTCAAAGGGGGCGGGCACACAACGCAGCACCCAGGCGACGGCGCGCTCCAGCAGTCTGTTAACCTCGATCAGCATGGCGGTCTGGACGCTGGCCGGCACGGTCCCGTCAAGGCCCTCGATGCGGGTCCAGAGGTCGCGCAGGGCATAGGCGTCACGGGCGACGATATAGGCGCGGGCCACATCCGCCGGACCATGGCCGGTCTTTTCCATCATGTCGGCGACGAACGACACGCCGACGCGGTTGACCATGGAATTGGTGATGCCGGTGGCGACGATCTCGCGACGCAGCCGGTGGGTGGGAATCTCGGTTGAGAATTTCTCACGCAGAGCGGTGGGAAAGTAACGTGCCAGGTCACCGGACAGGAACGGATCGTCGGGCAGGCCCGAGGCCAGCACCGAGTCGTGCAGCCACAGCTTGGCGTAGGCCAGCAACACTGCCAGCTCTGGCCGGACCAGCCCTATGCGCTTGGCGGCGCGGTCGGTCAGCATCTCGTCGTCAGGCAGGAATTCGATGGCCCGGTCGAGCCGCCCGGCCTTTTCCAATAACCGCATGAAGCGGACCTGGGCGTCGAGCAGATCGGGGCCCTGGGCCTCCATCACCGACAGTGCCTGGGTCTGCAGGTAATTGTCGCGCAGCACCAGCGCCGCCACCTCGCCGGTCATGCTGGCGAGCACGGCGTCGCGCTGCTTGGACGTCAGATCGCCGGCCTCCACCGTGTCGTTGAGCAATATCTTGATGTTGACCTCGTGGTCGGAGGTGTCGACGCCCGCCGAATTGTCGATGGCATCGGTGTTGATGCGCCCGCCGAGAAGCGCGAACTCGACGCGCGCCTTCTGGGTCGCCGCCAGATTGGCGCCTTCGCCGACCACGCGGGCCTTCAGTTCGGCGGCATCGACCCGCAGCGTGTCGTTGGCGCGGTCGCCGGCATCGGCATGGCTTTCATGGCTGGCCTTGAGGTAGGTGCCGATGCCGCCGAAGAACAGCAGGTCGACAGGCTGGCGCAACAGCACGCGGATGAGCTCGGCGGGGGGCAGGCTTGCGGCCTCGATGCCAAAGCGGGCACGCATCTCGCCGCTGATGGGGATGGACTTGGCGCTGCGGGCAAACACGCCGCCGCCGGACGACAGCGCCGCCGGGTCGTAATCGCCCCACGCCTTGACCGCCTGGAACAGGCGCTGGCGTTCAGCGAAGGAGCGGGCGGCATCGGGTTCGGGGTCAATGAAGATGTGGCTGTGGTTGAACGCCGCCACCAGCCGGATGTGGGGCGAGCACAGCATGGCGTTGCCGAACACGTCGCCCGACATGTCGCCGATTCCGACACAGGTGAAATCCTCTGCCTGAGTATCGTGGCCCAATTCGCGGAAATGCCGCTTCACCGCTTCCCACGCGCCGCGCGCGGTGATGCCCATGGCCTTGTGGTCGTAGCCCTTGGACCCGCCGGTCGCAAAGGCATCGCCCAGCCAGTGGCCGTACTCCAGCGAGATAGCATTGGCGATGTCGGAGAAGGTGGCGGTGCCCTTATCGGCGGCGACCACCAAATAGGGGTCGTCGCCGTCATGGCGCACGACCCGCTGGGGCGGCACCACGTGGCCGCCCTTCAGGTTGTCGGTGATGTCGAGCAGGCCGCGCATCAGAATCTGGTAGCAGACAATGCCTTCCGCCTGCTGGGCGGCACGGTCGCCAGCAGGCACCTTCTTGACCACGAAGCCGCCCTTGGCGCCCACCGGCACGATGACCGCGTTCTTGACCATCTGCGCCTTCATCAGGCCCAAGATCTCGGTGCGAAAATCCTCGCGCCGGTCCGACCAGCGGATGCCGCCGCGCGCCACCTTGCCACCACGCAGATGGATGCCCTCCATGCGTGGGCTGTAGACGAACACCTCAACCATGGGCCGGGGCAGCGGCAGGTCCTCGATCGCGCGTGAATCCAGCTTGAGCGACAGATAGGGGCGGTCGAGGAAATAATTGGTCCGCAGCGTCGCCTGGATCAGATTGAGGAAGCGACGCAGGATGCGGTCGTCATCAGCGCTGGCCACCTGTTCGAGCGCCGCCAGCACGGCCCTCTCCGCCGCCGCAGCGTCACCGCTGTCGGGGTCGAAACGGGCGGCGAACAGCGCCACCAGGGCAGCAGCCTGCACCGGGTTGCCGGCCAGGGCCTGTTCCATGTAACTC